>JBJONI010000124.1:0-4329 GCA_046051915.1 Pseudomonadota bacterium | reverse complement strand
TTCGTGCTCCACACGGTCGAGGATCGTCCTCGGTTCGGCGCCTTGGTTCGGATCGCCGATCTCCGGTCGCGCTACACGCGCCTTCCGTATGGCGACCAAGCGCTGTTCGCCCGGCGGAGCGCGCTGACGGCGATCGGTGGGGTTCCTCGTCTTCCGTTGTTCGAGGACCTCGTCTTGGCGCGTCGCCTGCGCGGCCTTGGGACGCTGGTCACCCTCGCGGTCCCGGTGCGAACGAGCGCTCGTCGCTACACCGAAGCGCCGGTTCGAACCTTCTGCCTTCAGTGGTTGCTGCCGCTTCTGTTCCGGCTTGGGGTCTCACCCGAGACGCTCGCCGCCTGGTATGGGCGATCGCCTACTTCGCGCGGACCCACGCCTGCGGCAGCGCCACCAAGCCGTAGCTCGTGAACAACGGCGGACAGTCCGGGTCGGTCGGCGCCGATTCACACCCTGGACGATCGATGTCGTCGTCGAGGTTGCTCCGCGCGAACAGGTCGCCGAGGTCGAACACCACCTGTTGGGTCGCGGGGTCGAACGCGGGGAGCGTGATCGTCAGCAGGTTCGGGGCCGTGCACGCTTCCACGTTGCCGAAGTCGTCCGTCGTGCATCCCGTCGCGTGGATCCGCGCCGGCCACCCGTCCGGGGAGCCCGAGGACTCCGCGTTGGCGTAGAAGAACGAGTAGCCTTCGAACGGGTCCCGGAACAACGCGGGGATCGCGAGTGCGGGGGGCGTCTCGTCGTCGATGGCTTGGAAGTTCCTCGACGACGGCACCCCGATCGTGAACGTGAGGCCTGTCGTCGCGCCGGCGGCGACGGTCGCCCGGACGACCGTGTTCGTCTCCGGTGTGCCCCCCTCGCAGTAGCCCCCAGCGTTCTCGAAATCGAGCAACGTGACACCGTCGGCGTTGAATGCATCGTCTTCGGGGACCAACGGCACCGACGCGCCACCGGGGCCCGTCAGCGCGACGTCGTGGACGTACAAGCGGACGTCGGTGAAGCGCACACCGACCGAAGCGGTGGCGCCGATGTCGGCGTACTGCGACCCGCAAGAGAAGGGGAACCCATCGACCTCGACAGCGAACGCCACCTCGACGGGCGCGGCCTCGGGCGCGGTGTCGACGGGCGGGGGCGCCTCCTCGGGCTTGCATGCCGAGGCGAGGATGGCGAACGCGACAACGGGGCGAAGCATGAGGCCTCCAACGGGGGGCCTCGTAACCCGTGGGACACCGGCGCGACGACGCGCTACCCCGGACGGGGGAGGCGTCGGTGAGGCTATCGGCGTTCGCGGCAGCCGCGATGCTCATCGGGTCGACGCTCGCGGCCGCCGCGCCGCGGCGCGCGTCGCCTGTGGTCGTGCCGCCGAGTCCCGTGGTGCCGCCCCGATGGGCCACGCCGTCTGCCGCCGACGTTCGGGTCGCCGCCGAGCTGCGCGCGATCCGTGTCCGGTCTGCCGCTTGGTGGGGCCTCGCGCGTCAGGCGCTGGCGGGGCTCGGGGACGGATGGGCGGAGCCAGAGGCCTTGGGCAGCCGCCCGTGCGTCGTGTGGCAGGCGCTGGCCGACAGCGCGGACGCCAACCTCCACCAGCAGCTCGGCCTCGCGCTCCGCGCCGACGGCGTCCCGACGTCGGCCTTCGGCGCGCTGGGGGTCCCCGTACCGTCAGCCGAAGCTTGGTTTGCGGCGCTCGGCGAGTGCGGAGCGCTTCGTCCCGAGCCCGTCTTCGTCGCCAGCCTGGCGCGACGCGTGGGCCAACTGCCGTCGGTGGGCACGGACGCTTGGGCGGACGCGGTCGCGGATGCCCTGCATGGCGCGTGGGATACGGACGGCAGCGGTGTCCTCGACCGGGTCGAGGAGGTCGAAGGCGTGGCGTGCGACGTGTGGTCGGCGCTCGATGCACGCGCGCAGGCGGAGGGCGTGGATGGGCCCTGGTCGTACACCCTGACGGCGCAGCATCCGAACGCCTTCCCTGGCGTGTCGTCGGCGATGCGGTCGGTGTGGGACGCGCGTCTATCGGTGTGCGGGCTCGGCCCTCGGGCTCGGGCCGCCGTGGCGACCTCGCGGCCGCTGACCGAGGTCGAGGTCGTTGAGACGATGCGGGCGCTCACCGTTCCCAACCTGCCGGCGTGGGAATCGGAGGTCCGGTCGCTGTGGATCGAAGCGTTCGACATCGACGGCACCTTGGCGATCGACACGGTGGACGAGGCGGTCGCGATCCCCTGTGATGCATGGCGGACGGCGTCCGCGCGCGTCAACGCCGACACGGGCGCGCCGTTGGCGCGATGGTACGGCCTGTTGGAGGGCGCCTGGGAGGGCGAACGTCTCGGCCTCCGCGTGCCCGTGCGGGCCGTGGTGGGGCGTCGGTTGGCCCAGTGTCGCCTGGTCGCGACGACGTCGTCTCGCGATCCGGAGGATCGGGCCTTTGATGCGGTGTTGACCCTGTCTTGGGCCGACGCCGTCGCCGCCCTTCGCGCCCCAGGCGCGTTTGCCAAACGCCCGTGGACGTGTGCCCGATGGCTCGGGCTGGAGCGCCTCGCGGTGCGCGAGCTCGGAGTCGCCAGTTTGGGGGCTTGGCTGGGAACCGAAGGGGTCTGGCGCGGCGGCGAGATCGGGCGGGCCGACGCCGTGGAGGCGCGGGCGGAGATCGCGCGCTGCGCGATGCGGCCACCCACCGACCGGATGGGCGCGGCCGACGGCGCAGAGGCGCTCGGGCGGGTCGCCCAAGGACTTGCGGCGGCCGTACAGGCTTCGCGAGCGTCGACGCCGGGTGGGCAGCCGCGTCGCGCGATCGCAGCGACGGGCTGCGACGTCTGGGTGTCGGCCGACGCCGTTTGCCGCGAGGCGTGGGGCGCAGGGGTGGACGCGACGCTGGGCCTTGGGACGGTGACGGGCGCTGCCGCTGTGGGTGTCGCGCCGCAGGACGCCCCGCGGCTGCACCGCCACTTGCGGCGGTGCGGTCTGCACAGCGCGCCCCCAAAGGCGGCGAGCGCGCGCCGCTGATCCTGGGCCGTCAGACGTACGGGGCGACGAGCTGCTGAAGCGCGGCGAACCCGCCAGGATTGCCGATCTTCTTCGTGACGAGCTCGCCGTTCTTGAACACGAGCAGGGTGGGGATGCCCGTGACGCCGAACTGGCTGGCGTGCTTCTTGTGCTTGTCGACGTCGACCTTCACGACCTTGAGCTTTCCGACCGACTCGTCGGCGAGCTTGTCGAGGTGCGGTGCGATCGCCTTGCACGGGCCGCACCAAGTGGCCCAGAAGTCGACGAGGACGGTGGTGGAAGCGTCGACGACTTCCGCTTGGAACGTCGCGTCGGTGGCGTTGACGATGTGCGGGCTCGGCATGAGACTCTCCAGAGGACAGAACCTTCCTTTACGTCCCGTCCTGTGGCCGGCAAGGCCCGGGACGGTCGCGCCGGGATATGGGTCGGCGGGAGGCGCGGTGACCACGTCGCTGCACGCGATCGCGCTGGTGCTGTACGTCGCGCTCGGTGTGCGCGCGGCCCGACGTTGGCGCAGGGCGCACGACGGCCTCGACCCGTCGGAGGCGCGCGCTTGGGCTGTGGCGGCGCTGATCCATACGACCGCCCTCGCGTCGCGTTCGCTGGAACCGGCCGCGCCAGGGCTCGCAGAGTCGCTGTCGGGCGTCGGACTTGGCGTGGCGGTCGCGATCGTCGGCTTCGCGCAGGGAGAACGGGGTCGGCTCGTCCCGTTTCTCGCGCCCGGCGCCGCCCTGTTCGCAGCTGCCGGGCTGCTCGCGCCTGGCGCGCATCCCACCGCGTCCGCTGCGGGCGTCTGGGTGGCCGTGCACATCGCGATGGTGCTCGCTGGCATGAGCGCGATGTTGGTGGAGGCCGGGTCGCCGTCGCTGCATCCCTCCTTCGCGGACAACTCAAGCGCAAGGAACTGGCGGCGCTCGATCGCTACCCGTCCCTCGCGACGCTCGAAGCGATTCAGCGCCGAGCGCTCGCCTTCGGCTTGGCGCTGCTCGGCGTGGGTGTCGTGCTCGGCGCTTGGACGGCCGCACAGCTCCTCCCGCACGGCGCATGGATCGGGAACCCGAAGGTGCTGTTCACGGCCGCGGTTTGGGCGGGCTACGCCCTCGCGGCTTTTCACCGGTCTCGGACGGGATGGCAGACGCGCGGCGCGCTCGCGACGAGTTTGGCTGGCGCAGCGGCGGTGCTTTTTAGCCTGTTCGGCCTCGATTTCGTGGTGCGGGGGTTCCATGGCTACGCAGGCTGACGTCGGCCTTCGCGTCCTTGGCCTGAGCCATCACACCGCGCCCGTCGCGGTCCGGGAGCGGTTCGCGCTGGGGGTCGACGAGCGGGAGACGGAGCTCC
>JBJONI010000123.1:0-10627 GCA_046051915.1 Pseudomonadota bacterium | reverse complement strand
GCCCAGCGTTGGCGCACGCGGAGCCCGAAGCCCTCGCGACGCTGTTGGCGGCCGCCGCGCGTTCGGCGGGCGTCGTCGACGTCGCTGTGTGGGTGCGGGACGACGCGGCCGCAGACCGGCTCGCGCCGCTGCGGGTCGCCGTCGAGCCTCCGATCGACGTGACCGTCGAGGCGATGTCCGACGACGTGGTGGCGGTCGTTGCGGTCGGCGGCACGCTCGCGCGCGCCGTCCTGTCGGTGGCGTCGCCCGACGCCGAGGCCACCGTCCGCTGGGTCGGCGAGCCCGAGGCGGCGCCGCGCGAGGTTCGTATCGCGCGCACGTTCGCAGACTGGATGGAAGCCCAAGGACACGGACGCGCCGTGCTGCTCACCGCCTCCGACGCCGCTGCGCACGCGATCGCGGCGGCGCTGCACGCGGAAGGCATCGACGCCACGGCGTGGTGCGATCCCGACCACCCGCGCCGGAGCGCGTTTCAAGGGCAGCTCCGCTACGGTGATGTCGCGGTCCTCGTGCTCGGTCCCTCCGTCCCCGTCGCCGCGATCGGTGGCCGCGTGGCGGTCGCGCGTCTCGCGGACGTCGTCGTCGGCGAGCGATGTGACGCGGTGCTGGTCGAAGGCCAAGGGCTCTGCCCCCAACCTTGGTCGGTGTCGCGTCGGCTCGAGGCGGTGGTCGAGCCGCTCCCGGAAGCCCCGTCCCGTTGGCGGGCGGTCGCCCAGGCGGTGCTGGCGCGCGCCGACGCCGACGATGTCGTCGCCCACGCCCTGCGCGCCCTCGCCCGTGAGCAGCGACGCAGCGCGTTGGCGGCGTCCGCGGCGTCGGGCCTGATCCCGCAGGAGGATCTGAGCGTGACCGCGGCGACCGATCGCCCTCGGCGCCGCGGCCGTCCGTAGGCCCGCGCTGCCGACGGGCTCAGCGCCCGTCGTGGCGCTCCGCGAGCTCCAGCCGCTGGGTCAAGAACGCGAACGCATCGTCGACGCTGTCGGTGCGGTAGAACATGTCGACGTCGCGCGGCGAGATCGTGCCCCACTCGGCCATCGCCTCGGGGTTGAACACCGCGTTCCAGTAGCTCGTGCCGAGAAGGACGATCGGCAGGTCGCGCTTGACCTTGCGGGTCTGGAGCAGCGTGAGGCACTCGAACAACTCATCGAGCGTCCCGTAGCCGCCGGGCAACACGACCATCGCGCGCATCAGGTTCATGAACCACAGCTTGCGCATGAAGAAGTAGTGGAACTCGAACGCGAGCTCCTTGCTGACGTAGCCGTTGACGCCGGGCTCGAACGGCAGGCTGATGCCAAGCCCGATGTTGCGCGACCCTTCGACCTCGGAGGCCCCGCGGTTCGCGGCCTCCATCATGCCGGGTCCGCCGCCGGTGGCGACGACGTAGCGACGGCCGTGCTCGCGGTACATCGACCACTGCGTCAGACGCTTCGAGAGTTCGCGACCCGCTTCGTACCAAGGGCTCAGGCGGGCGATCGCGCGGGCATGGCGCAGGCCGGCTTCGGCTTCGGCGTCCTGAGGGTGGGCGGCCAACCGCGCTTCGGCGTCGGCGACAAGCGTCGCGGCGTCCTCGGCGGAGCGCGTGCGGGCAGAGCCGAAAAATACGATCGTGTCGTGCACGCCTTGTTGCAGGAAGCGCTGGCGGGGCTCTTCATACTCGCACAACAAACGGACGGTGCGCGCGGCGTCGGAGTTCAGGAAGGCGAGATTCTTGTAGGCCTTCTCGGGGAGATGCGTCATCTTGGAAAGGTTCCTCTGGGGCGTGGTGCCGCCCACGGTTGCACCCTAGCCCGGCACGCGCTTTCCTGCGAGGCGCCGCCCCTTGGGGTAGACACTTGATGGAGGTGGCGATGAACCGCACATGGCGTCTCGCGGCGGTGTTGCCGCTGGTGGGGTGCGTCTACATCTTCGACGGTGACCACGGCGCCGATGGCCACGGCCCCCGTCCCGACGACGCGGACGCGCCCGTCCCAGCCCCCAACACCTCGGGTGCGTTCGTCCTCTCGCCGCCTGGCGCGGCCATGGGGTCGCGGGTGGCCATCTCCCTGATCGACCAAGGCGACCCCGATCTCGACCTGCGCGATGTCGTCGAGGTTCGGCTGCGCGGCGCCACGTCGATCGACGTCACGATCTTGCCGGGCAGCGCCGACGTCCTGCCGCTGTCGGTGTTGGTGGGGACGGACGGTCGCCCCGGGCTCGCGGACCTCGAAATCGTACGGACCGATGGGCTCCGCTACCGGCTGGACGACGCCTTCGTCGTGGTGGCCGACCCGGCGGACGTCCCGGGCGGACCCGACAGCGGGACCGAGGACACCGGGTCTGTCGCGGAGACGGATTTCCCCTCGGACCTCGATACGCCCGACGCGGACACCCCCGCCTCGGAGACGGTCGGGGGCGACTCGTGTGTCCTCGACACGGCGGCGTGTGACAGCGGTCGTCCTCCAGCAGCGGACACCGACGGGCGGGGTGACAGCGACACGGACCCCGGCGTGGACACGCCTGTCGACGCCGTGGTCGACACCGGTTTGGAGACGGGCACCGACTCGGCGTCCGTCCCGGGCTTCGCGCCCCCGGCGGAGACGGCGGATTCGGGGTTCGCGGACACCTACGGCGACACCGACGTCGACCCGTCGGTGCTGCAGGGGACCGACACGGCGCTGTGAGGTCCCGCGCGTGGCGGGCGACCAGTGGCGGGCTAGGCTGTGCGCTCGGGGAGACGGTGATGGACGCACGTCAAGCACGGCTGATCGAGACGGTCCGAAACGGGATCATTGGCGATGACGCCGTCCTCGACGGACCGTACGGGCCTCGCCGGGTCACCTACGCGGACTACACGGCGTCGGGCCGCAGCCTGTCGTTCATCGAGGACTACATCCGGTCCGAGGTGATGCCGCTTTACGCCAACACCCACACCGAGACCTCCGGGACCGGGCGCCAGACCACGCGGTTTCGCGAGGAGGCGCGTCAGATCGTCAAGTCGGCCCTGGGCGGCGGCGACGCCCATTGTGTGTTGTTCTGCGGCTCGGGGGCCACCGCCGCGATCCACAAGCTGATCGACGCGATGAACCTGAGGCTTCCGGCCGATCTCGCCGCCCGCTACGACCTGCTCGGGCGCATCCCGGCCGAGGAGCGTCCGGTGGTGTTCATCGGTCCGTACGAGCACCACAGCAACGAGCTTCCGTGGCGAGAGAGCATCTGCGAGGTCGTGACGATCCCCGAGGACGCCGATGGTCACGTCGACCTCCTCGCGCTGGAGGCGGCGCTTCGGGAACACCACCGGCGGCCGCTACGCATCGGGAGCTTCTCGGCGGCGAGCAACGTCACCGGCATCGGCACCGACACCGCCGCGGTCGCGACGCTCCTCCACCGGTATGGCGCGCTCTCGTTCTGGGACTTCGCGGCCGCGGGACCGTACGTCAAGATCGAGATGGATCTCGTCGGGCCCGGCCCCGACGGCCACCTCGCCTACAAGGACGCCGTCTTCCTGTCGCCCCACAAGTTCATCGGCGGACCTGGAACGCCCGGCATCCTCGCGGCGCGGCGTGAGCTGTTCCGCAACCGCGTCCCGGTGGTGCCGGGTGGGGGCACGGTCGCGTACGTCAACGACTCCGACCACCGCTACATCGCCGACGTCGAGCACCGCGAAGAAGGTGGCACGCCCGCGATCATCGAGTCGATTCGCGCGGGCTTGGTGTTCCAACTCAAGGAATCGGTGGGCGTCGATGCGATCCGGGAGGCCGAGCACGGCTTCATCCGCCGGGCCATCGATCGTTGGCGCCAGAACCCGAACCTGCACATCCTCGGCAATCCGGATGCTTGGCGGCTGAGCATTGTGAGCTTCATGGTCCGCCACGGGGACCGCTACTTGCACCACAACTTCGTCGTCGCGTTGCTCAACGACCTGTTCGGGATCCAGTCGCGCGGCGGCTGTTCGTGCGCGGGGCCGTACGGTCACCGGTTGTTGGGCATCGACCTGACGGCGAGCCGCGAGTTCGAGGCCGCGATCGTGCAGGGGTGCGAGGGGATCAAGCCGGGTTGGGTGCGCGTCAACTTCAACTACTTCGTGAGCGAGGCGGTGTTCGCGTTCATCCTCGAAGCCGTCGAGTTGGTCGCAGAGCACGGTTGGAAGTTGCTGCCGGACTACACCTTCTGTCCGCGCACGGGCATGTGGAAGCATCGGTTGGGGAGCGTCGAAGCCCCACAATCGCTTCATCACATCTCGTACCGCATGGGCAAGATGGAGTACCGGTCGCGGCACATCAACGAGCCGGAGTGGGTGCTCGCGTCCTACCTCGACGAGGCCCGCCGGATCTTCGAGGCCGCGACGCCGACCTCGCCGTCGCCGCAGCCCGCCGTCGACGACGCCGTGTTGCGCGAGGCGTTCGAGCGCTTGCGTTGGTTCCCGTTGCCCGGCGACGCCGACCGCAGCCCCGGCGCGGTGCATGCGCCCCTCGGACAGCGGCTCACGGCGCCTGCATGAGCCGCCTCCCGCACCTTCGCGTCTTGTACACGGGCGGCACCATCGGGATGGTGGACAGCGCCCGGGGGTTTGTCCCGGCCGTCGGCGCCCTCGCGCAGCGTCTTCGGGCCAACCCGCGGTTTCACGTCGGTGGGGACGGGGTGCTGACGCTCCCGGCGTCGACGTTTGGGCCCGGGGCGACGTACGAGATCGTCGAATGGCCGACGCCGCTCGACTCGTCGAACATCGGCGCTGAGGAGTGGGTGCGCATCGCGCAGGACGTCGCCGACCACCTCGCGCACGTCGACGGCTTCGTCGTCCTCCACGGCACCGACACGATGGCGTACACGGCGGCGGCGTTGAGTTTCATGCTCGAGAACCTGCCCAAACCGGTGATCGTCACCGGGAGTCAGGTGCCGATCGGCCACCTCCGCAATGACGCGGTCGACAACCTGCTCGGTGCGTTGCTGCTCGCGGCGCACCACGCGATCCCCGAGGTGGGCGTCTACTTCCGCGACCGCCTGTGGCGGGGCAACCGCGTGCAGAAGGTGGACGCGGTGGGATTTGACGCCTTCCATGCGGGCAACCATGCGCCCCTCGCCGAGGTCGGCATCGGGATGGCGCTGCACCCCGCGCGATGGCTCGCCGCGCCGACACGCTCGTTCCGGCTCGCTCCGATCACCGAACGGCACGTGTTGTGCGTTCGCTTGCACCCCGGACTGACGGCGGAGCTGCTCGATCGGCTGCTGCAGCCCCCGTTGCACGGGTTGGTGCTTGAGACGTACGGCGCTGGCAACGCACCGGATCGCGACCCCGCGTTCCTCGATGCGCTGGTGCGAGCCCACGCGCGAGGCGTGGTGAGCGTCTCGGTCACGCAGTGCCATCGCGGCCGTGTCGGCGCCGAGTACGCGGCTGGCCGCGCGCTGCTGGACACCGGCGTGGTGCCTGGGGGCGACCTGACCCCGGAGGCAGCGCTCGTCAAGCTCGCTTGGTTGTTAAGCCAAACGAGCGACGTGGCCGTCGTGCGCGCGGAGATGCAACGGTCCCTGCGCGGCGAGATGACGTCGGTCGAGGCCTGACGGGGCTCGGGCGGTCACGGGCGTTCAACGAGCCGCGTGGAGGATGCGTTCCTCGACCCAGCGCCGGGGCGCGGGTTGATGGAGGCGTTCCGCCCAGTCGTGGCTCCCGCTGTCGTCGACGACGCGCCAGCCCGCAGCTTGCACGCGTCGCGTGACCTCGTCGTCGGACATGCCCCCGATCAGGGGCTCGCCGAGGCGGGCGAACGTGCGCAACACCCCGTCGTGGCGCCTGTCGTTGACCGCGACGACGCGCGGGCGGATCCATGTCATCCAGACGTGGCTCCCGGGCGCCGACCGGTTGGCGATCTCGGCGAGCGAGGCGGAGGTCGCGTCCGGGGTGAGGTAGGGCGTCACGCCTTCCCAAATCCACAGGGTGGGTCGGTGCGCGTCGTGACCGCATGCGGCCAGGCGGTCGCCGAGGCGCTCCGTGGCAAAATCGACGCCGACCGACCGGATGCGTCCCGGCTCGGGCACGCGCTTGGCTTTGACCCGCTGGGTGTCGGGGTGGTCCACTTCGAACCACGGGCACGCCGCGAGGCCCGTGAGGCGCCACGCGCGGGTGTCGTAGCCCGCGCCGAGGATCACCACCTGATGGTCCGGGGTGGCGGTGTCGCAGAGGGCGGCGTCGAGCGTCTGTGTGCGAAGCTCTAAATGGTAAGGAAGTCCGCCGAAGCTTCTTCGGAATAGGCTCCGTGCGCCGGGGAGGGCGAGGAGGGGGCGGAGCCCACGGGTCCAGCGCGTCACTTGACGGGGCATGACGGTGGCCGCGAGCGCGTCGAGGGGCGCCGACGCGTCGGCGGGGTGGGGTGCGAGCGCACGGAGCGCCGCGACGAGCGCGGCCGTGGACGAGGGCTTGCCGGGTTGCATGCCGTGAGGGTACCAGCAACGCGTGGGGCTGTGCTGCAAGGTCGCGCCACGGGAGGCGACAGATGCAGGAACCGTCGTTGTGGGCGGCGATTCTGGAGCGCTTGCGTCGCCTCGATGCGGCTTGGGCGCGTCGGGAGGCGTGGCGCGCGGCGGTGGCTCGGCGCGAGCCGGCGGACCCCCTCAACGAGGGAGAACCGTCGTCACAGGCCGACGTCGGCGCGACGGTCGCGCCGGCGAATCAGGAGGACCGATGAGCGCGGCAGCGTTGGGATTTGTGGCGTCGACACCCGTGGCAACGCCGGAGGGACCGCGCGCGATCGCCGACGTCGTGGTCGGCGACGTGGTGTGGGCTTGGGCGGACGCGACACGCGAGCGCGTCCGACGCGTCGTGGTCGAGACCGCGCGCGCGGAGGCCAACGGCCTGTACCGGCTGGTGGCGCAGGGCGCGTGCCTCGAAGGCTGCACCGCCGGGACGTACATCTGGGACGCTTCGGAGGACATGTTCCGGGGTGCGGGGAGCCTGTCGTCGCTCACCGAGCTGCTTGTCGCTGGAGACGACGGCGTCGACAGGGTCCCGTTGGAGGACGCCGTCGAGATCGCCGGCGACGCGACCGTGTTTCACCTTCGCCTCGAAGGCGACGAAGGGTGTTGGTTCGCGGGTGGGGTGCTGGTCCGGCATCTGGGAGAGCGCCGTTGACCGCGGCCGCGCTCTTCACGGCGGTCGGGCTCGCGCTCGCTTCCTCGGTGGCACAGGCGTCTCCTGCGGGGCGGACGGCCGACCCCGCCCGCGCGGGGGTCGAGGATCGGGCGCTCGGTGAGGTCCTGGCGGCTCACTGGCGCCTTGTGATGGCGCGCAACCCGGAGTGGGCGAGCACCCTTGGCGACCGTCGCGCCGACGCGCGCGTCTCCGACCCTTCCCCCGAGGCCTCGGAGCGGTTCTTCCACGCGCTGGCCGGCCTCGAACGGCGCGCGCTCGCGATCGATGCGTCCACGTTGTCGCCGAGCGACGTCACCTGGCGCGAGCTGTTCCTGGAGCACCTCGCGACGACGCGTGCCACCGAGGTCTGCTACGACGCGCTCTGGGTCATCTCTCCGCGCCAGAACCCCATGGGGGACTTGTTCGGGACGTTGGATCTTCAGCCCCTCGAGTCCGGACGCGATCGGCAGCGCTACCTCGCCCGGATTCGGGCGGCCGCTGCGGCCCTCGACGAGCATCAGGTGGCGCTCGACCTCGGACGGCAAACGGGGCGTGTCGCGAGCGTCACGGCGGTCCGACGGACCCTCGAGATGGTCGAGGCACAGCTCGCGGAGCCGGTAGCTGCTTGGCCGATCGTCGCGCGGCTTCCTGGCGAAGGGCTCGATGCGAACGAGACGCAGCGCATGATCGACCGCGTGGTGCGGGACGTGTATCGGCCGTCGCTGGAGGCGTGGGCTGCCTATGTTCGGTCGACGATCCTGCCGGTCGCGCGCTCGGATGCGTCGCCCGGGCTGGCGTCCTTGCCCCGCGGTGACGCGTGCTACGCCGCTCGGATTCGGCAACAGACATCGCTGCCTCTGACCGCGGCGACCGTCCACCTCGAAGGGCTGCGCGCGACCACGCGGGTCGAGGCAGAGTTCCGCGCGCTCGGCCCGAGCACCCTCGGCACGGGCGATCTCCCCGCGCTGTTTGGGCGTCTCCGAGAGGACCCGGCGCTGCGCTTTGCGGACGCCGACGCGATCGTCGCGACCGCGGAGCGCGCGCTGGCCCGGGCGCAGGCGGCCCTCCCGCAGGCGCTCGGGGTGCTCCCGCAGACGCCGTGCGTCGTCCGCGAAATTCCGATGTACGAGGCGCCCTTCACGACCATCGCCTACTACCGGCAGCCGGACCCAGCGGGCGGAAAACCTGGCGAGTACTTCGTCAACACGTACGCGCCGCAGACCCGGCCGACGTTCGAAGCGGAAGCCCTTGCTTTTCACGAGTCGGTCCCCGGGCACCACGTTCAGATCGCACGCGCCTACGAACAGCCTGACGTCCCGGCCTTCGTCCGCTACGCAGGGTCGACCGCGCTCGTCGAGGGGTGGGCGCTGTACGCAGAGCGGCTGGCCGATGAGCTCGGGCTGTACACCTCAGACACCGCCCGCCTCGGGATGCTGTCCTTCGACGCATGGCGATCGAGCCGGTTGGTGGTCGACACCGGCCTTCACGCGTTGGGTTGGAGTCGCGATCAAGCGATCGCTTGGTTTGCGGCGCACACCCCGCTGGCTCGGAACAACATCGAGAACGAGGTGGACCGGTACATCTCGTGGCCGGGCCAGGCGCTGGCGTACAAGCTCGGGCAGCTCACGTTGCTCCGCCTGCGGGCGCAAGCCGAAGCCACGCTCGGGGACGCGTTTGACCTGCGCGGCTTTCACGACACCGTGCTCGGGGCCGGTGCGGTGGGCCTCCCGCAGTTGGAGGCGCGGGTCGCGGCTTGGGTCGAGGCACAGCGCGTGGCGTCGCCGCCCGTCGCAAACCATGCGGAGGGGGGCATTCCCGCCGCAGGGCGTTAGAGGCTCGGTGTTCCTCCCCCGGGGCGCATCGGTCGTCTCGGGACTGCCTTCCCCCCGTCTCCCCGCATCCGCATGCACCCGATGCTGTCTGGCGAGAACGCCGCCTTCCTCGACGATCTCTACCGCGCGTGGCTGCGCGATCCCGGGTCGATCGACCCGGCGTGGCGTGCCACCCTCGAGGCCTACGAGCGCGACGTCGCTGCGGGCGACGAGCCGCCGCCGCCCAACGGTCGCAGCGCGTTTGCCGCCGGTGGCGGGGGTGGCACGGCACCCGTCGCCGATCCGCGCCAAGCCGCGGTCGTGCAGTTGATCAACGCGTGGCGCGTTCGCGGCCACTTCAAGGCCGACATCGACCCGCTGGGGCAGCGAGCGGCGCGGGAGCACCCCGAGCTGACCCTCGGCTACTATGGGCTCACGCCCTCCGACCTCGACGCGGTGTTTCCCACGTACCCGCTGCACGGCCTCGGGGAGTCGGCGACGCTTCGGGTGATCCTGGGCCACCTGGAGGCGGTCTACGGCACCCATGTCGGTGTCGAGTACATGAACATCGACGACCTCGAGCAGAAGCTGTGGATGCAGCGCGAGCTGGAGACGATGCCGGCGTGGATGTCGATCGACGTCGAGGCGGAGAAGCGCGTGCTGCGCAAGCTCTGCGACGCCGAGAACTTCGAGCGGATGCTTCATCAGCGGTTCCCCGGCACGAAGCGGTTCAGCCTCGAAGGCACGGAGACCCTGATCCCGATGCTCGACCGCCTGATCTGCCGCGCGGCGCGCAAGGGCGTTCGGGAGGTCGTTGTCGGCATGGCGCATCGTGGCCGGCTCAACGTGCTCGCGAACACGCTGGAGAAGCCGATCCAGTTGATCGTGCAGGAGTTCCAGGACTTCCGTCAGCCCGTCCACGGGTCCGGCGACGTCAAGTACCACCTGGGCTACTCGTCCGACGTGGTCACGTCCGATGGCCAGCCGGTTCACCTGACGCTCACGCCGAACCCCTCTCACCTCGAAGTGGTCAACGGCGTCGTGGAGGGTCGCGTCCGCGCCAAGCAGGATCGCGTGGGCGATACGGAGCGGCGGCTGGTGATGCCCGTTCTTCTGCACGGCGACGCCGCGTTCATCGGGCAGGGCACGGTCGCCGAGGCGTTGCAGCTCAGCGAGCTCGACGGCTACCGCACCGGCGGCACCATCCACATCATCGTGAACAACCAGATCGGGTTCACGACGTCGCCGAAGGACTCGCGCTCGACCCCGTATGCGACCGACGTCGCCCGGATGATGGGCATCCCGATCTTCCACGTGAACGGCGAGGATCCTGCCGCCGTGACGGCGGTCGTCCGGCTCGCGATCGAATGGCGGCACGCGTACCAGCGCGACATCGTGATCGACCTGTACGGCTACCGCAAGCACGGTCACAACGAGGGCGACGAACCGTCGTTCACCCAACCGTTGATGTACGAGATCATCCGCAACCGGCCCACGCCGCGCGAGGTCTACGCCAAGCGACTCGCGGCGATCGGGCACGTGAGCGAGGCGGAGGCCAAGTCGATCTTCGACGCCAGCCGCGCGGCGATCGACGCCGAGGCGGCCTCGACGGAGGATCCGGGGTCGCCCGATGGCGAGATCCTGCGCGAGATCCAGGTGGTGGCCGTGTCGTCGCCGGCACGGGAACGGTGGAAGGCCCTCTCGGAGGGCGCGAGCC
>JBJONI010000122.1:0-3457 GCA_046051915.1 Pseudomonadota bacterium | reverse complement strand
GACCACGGGGTCCCCGCCGTCCGCGAGGCCTTGCAGCGAGGCGACGTCGGGCAGCGCTGCGCCCGCGGCCCCGAGCGTCACACCGAATGCGATCGCTCCGAGCACGGCACCCGCCGCGGCGCCGCCCAGGCGAATCGCTAGCAACGCCATCGCGACGCGCAGGTAGCCACCGAGCGCGGCGCCTGTCGCGGTCCACGCGGTGCCGAACGCGGTCACGACACCCTCGCCGCGGTCGATCACCAACCACGGCACGAACAGGAAGCGGCCGGTGACGAGTAGGTTCCAACCGAGCGAGAACAAGAGTCCGATCGTGCTCGCAGCGCTCTCGCCCGGCCCCCCCGCCGTGGCAGCGCTGAGGCCCTGGCTGACGAGGATCTGCGGCAACGCCAGCAGCAGGTTCAAGCCGAGGAGCAACGATCCTTGACCCCAAGCGAGGAACAGGCCGCCTGGGGGGCGGATCCATGCCGTCCACCCCGCGTTGCGATCGTGCGCTGCGAGCCATCCCCGGGCCATCGCCATCGTCATCGGTGGGACGACGACGGCGAGCGCGGGCGGCACAAGCAACACGAGCACCACCACGCCTGCGATCGCGCTTTGACCGAGGACGAGGAGGCCCGGCATCGCGGCGGCGGTGGTGATGCCGCCGACGACCAGCGTGACCGCGATCCATCCGAGGAGGATCATCCCCACCCGGTCGCGCAGCGTGGTTGCCCCCGTGCCCAGCGCTTCGCGAGCTCGCCAGCCGTTGCCATTCATCTCGCCTCCCCGTCGCGGCCGCACCGCGCGCCCAGTGTGCGGCACGCGGCGTCCGCGCACAAGGTCACCACGAGGCGCGGAGCCCCAGCAGCGGCAGCACCTGAGGTCCGATGACGAACCCGGCTTCGGAGAAGTCGTAGTTCCACGTCGGATAGATCGGGGCCGACGGCTTGGGCACGATCCAGACGTCGGCCGATGCGGTCAACGACCACCGAGGCAGGGTCCACGTGTAGGCGAGGTGCAGGTCGATCTTTTGGTAGAACGGCATCCGGATGCCGTTGAGCGCACCGAACGTCGGGATCCAACTGTCGTCGGTCGCGTTGTAGGTGGAGCCGACGATCGCCGTGTACGGGAGACCGCTGGCCCCGCGCCACCGGAGCGCGACGTTCAGCGGCGGCAAGATGTTCCAGCTCGCGACGACGCCGCCGGCGATCGGCTGGTCGGCTTGGGTGGGTGCGGCCTGCCCGGTCGCATCGATCGCCATCGAGCGACCGGCGGCCACCTGCGCCCACAGGAAGAACACCTCGCGCAGGCGGTAGCGCATCACGAACTCGCCCCCGAAGGCACGCCCGTGGTCCCAGACCTGTGGCGGGCCGCTCGCCGGCAACACGATCACGTCCGACGACGCCTTGTAGAAGCCTTCGAGACCGAATTCAAGGCGTTGGTAGACCGTTTGTTCAACGCCTGCGCCCACCTGCCAGCTGTCGGTGGTGGGCAGGGTGCGTTGGAGCCCGAGGGCGACGTTGGTGTCTGGGCGCTGCTGGTAGCGTCCGGCGGCGAAACGGAGCTCGGTCGCGTCGGCGACGCGGGCGCGCAGGGCAAACCGCGGCTCCAAAGTGCCCACGGCCTGCGGGCTCGCGCCGCCGAGCAGATCCGCGCCAGCACGGAGCCCGGGGATGAAGCGGACCCGGCCGACCCGCGCGTTGAGCTGCGCATAGACGCCGGCCCGGAACCGAGGCGTGCCATTCGCCGAAAAGTCCGCCTGCCAGTTCGTTTCGGGGGCCTCACGCTGGACGAGGGCGCCGTAGACGCCGGCCGACGCTACGTCGATCCACGTGAACTCAGGCTTTGCCTCGTAGCCGTACTCCACCGTGGCGTTGTCGTGGATCGGCGCGCGCGCGTCGAGCCGCGAGGCGACGACGAGGCTGCGAACGTTGGCATGTCCGCCCACCGAGACGGCGGCCCGTTCGTCGTCGTGAACGACGCCCACCACGAAGCGGCCCAGCCCCCAACGGTGCTGGACGCCGAGGATCTGGAAGTCGTGCCGGTAGTCGAGCGAGGGCGCCCGCGTCTGATCCACGGGGTCGAGGACGTCGAGTTCGCCCACGGCCCGTGCGTAGGCGTCTCCCGCACCCGTGAAAAAGATCTGCGTCGAGCCCTTCTCGCCGTCGTGCTGTGCCCGGACCGCGGCGTCGTAGAACGTGGGCCACTTGGGGTACTGCAGCGACGACTCGCCCACGAGGTCTTGGTAGGATCGACGACCCGAAACGCTCACCCACCAGCGCTTGTTCGGCACCGGGATCCGGATGTCCGCGCCGAGCATCACGAAGTTGAGTGAGGCGCTACCAGAGACGTGGTCGGGACGATCGGAACGTGTGGACGCTTCGACGATGGCACCGGCGCTGTCTCCGTACTTGGCGGAGAATGTCGAGGAGAACAGTTCGAGCTGGTCGAGGGAGCTCGCGGGCACCACGCTGGCGTACTGGTTGAAGTGGTAGAGGTAGGGGACCTCGATCCCATCGACGTAGTAGCGGTTGTCGCCGGGGAGCGAACCCCGGACGGTGAGATCCCCCGACGTCGGTGCGTACTCCCGCTGGACCGCCACGCCTGGAAGCGCCTGAATCAAACGGACGGCGTCGTCGTAGGTGCCAGGCGTCTCAAAGGCCATCTCCGCGTCGACCGGTTGCCGCGTGAGGTCGCCCGTGGGCCGGAAGCTCTCGATCACGATCTCGTTCTCGGCGGGCGCGAGCGCGAGGGCGAGGACCCAGCGACCACGGTTCGGGGGCACCGCGGGGACCTGGAGCGGTTGGTAGCCCTCGGCCGCGACGGTCACGGTCGGGAAGCTGGCGAGGTCTTTGCGCTTGGGTGGCGTCGCATCGGCGAAATCCAGGTGAAACCGACCTCGCTCGTCCGCGACGACCACCGTCCCGTCGGGCAGGGTCAGGGTCGCGCCGCCGAGGGTCGCGTTGCCGCCTTGTGTCACCACCACCCCGTCGACCGGTCGCGCCAGGGCGAGGCCCAGCCAAGCCAAGATCATGGCGCCTCCACGGCGACGTCGACGCCGTCGAGGTCCGAAGGCGTGCAGCGGCCGTCGAGCAGGGCGGCCAGCGGTGGCGCGTCGCCTGCGCAGGCGGGCGAGGCGAGGAGCTCGTCGTTGCCTGCGCGAACCGCTTCGGCGCGCACACCGATCGCCGCGGACGGGTCGGCGCGGAGCGTGGCGGTGCCAGGGCCGTCACCGCGCGTGTCCGCGGGGAGGAGGGCATCCCCCCACCGCACGAGCGCAGCGTCGCCCGCGCCGACCTCAAGGTCGCGGGAGGCGAGGGTGTGGGCGCCGAAGGGGCCGAGCGCCAGCGCGAGGATCGTTCGGACCCCGGGGACCGTTGGCGTGCTCTCCTCGATCGCGAGGTCGTCCAACGTGAGCTCGCCGAGCGCAAGGTCGGTGGACGTCGCGTCGAGCTCGAGGAAGGTGACGCCGACGTCG
>JBJONI010000121.1:0-3910 GCA_046051915.1 Pseudomonadota bacterium | reverse complement strand
GCCACACCCGCATCGTCGCCACGTTGTCGGCGCTCCGGAAGGGTGGCGCACGGTCGACCGCGCCGAGCAGCACCTCGACGTCCTCGTCGGGACGCTCGATCGCGAGCACCTCCGGCCCGGTGCCGTCGACGTCCGTCTGGCGCATCGATGGGTCGTCCGACGGATCTCCGGGGCTTGCCCAATCGGTCGAACAGCCGGCGGCCGAACACGCCTCGGCCTCGTCGTTGCTGTCGGCGGGGATCGCGTACAGATCGAGGTCCTCGCCCCCAAAAGCCCAGACGAGCTCGACGTACAGGCCGTCCTCCGGCGCTGCGGTGAGCGTTGTGGCGCAAGGGGTCGAGGGGTTGCCGTAGTCGTCGGTGACGACCAGCGTCGCGGTGTAGGATCCGGCGAGGTCCGGGATGAAGCCCTCCACGTTGGCGGCGCCGCCGGGTAGGACAGCGCTGCTGCCCTCCGGCTTGGCGACCAACGTCCAGCGCCACGCGACCAGCGGGTTGCCGTCGGGGTCGTAGCTGTTCTCGCCGAGCCACGTCACCGGCGCGAGGGGTGCGGCGGGGTCAGGCTGGACGCCGCAGATCGCCTCAGGCGGCGCCGTGTCGGGGTTGCGGCCGTCGTCGGGTCCAGGATCTGGCGGGTCCTGCTTCTCGAAGCTGAACTGCGTGCACCCCGTCAGCAGCACCAACCACCACGCGCGCATGCCCGCTCCCCCGTCGTCGTCGCATCCTAGCACCGGGGGCGGCGTAGGATAGTCGCTCGCTGCAAGGGGCTGCGATGGATGCCAAGAGCGACACCGAAGAAGGCCGTCGGCGGCTCATCGCTGCCCGTCGGGTCGTGGTCAAGGTGGGCACAGCCGTGGTCACAGGTCCCGACGGCCGCCTCGCTGTGGCTCGCTTGACGGCGTTGGTCGAGACCCTGTGCGCCCGTCTCGCTGCAGGCGCCCAGGTCCTCCTCGTCAGCTCGGGCGCCGTAGGGTTGGGCGCGGAGCGTTTGGGGTTCGAGCGTCGTCCGACCTCGGTCGTGGATCGGCAGGCGTGCGCGGCCGCGGGCCAAAGTGCGCTGATGGCGTTCTACGACGCGTCGTTTGGAGCGCGGGGACGGGCGTGTGCCCAGGTGCTCCTCACGGAGGACGACTTTCGGGTGCGTCGTCGTCATTTGCACCTCTCGGCGACGCTGGAACGTCTGCTCGGTCTAGGCGTCGTGCCGGTGATCAACGAGAACGACGTCGTCAGTACCGCCGAGATTGCGTTGCACGGCGCGCGCGTGTTCGGGGACAACGACCGCCTGGGGGCGCTGGTCGCCGCTGGTGTTGGCGCTGACCTGCTGGTGTTGCTCACCGACGTCGAGGGCGTGTTGACGGGCCCACCGGCGATGCCGGGGTCGGTTCGCATCCCGGTGTGGGGGGCGGAGGCGACCGTCGCACTCGGTCCCGTCTCGGCCGGAGGACGTGGGGGAATGGCGGCGAAGATGGGGAGCGCGCGTCTGGGGGCGCAAGCGGGGGTCGACGTCGTGGTCGCGAGCGGGATCGATGCGACCGCTTTGCCGGCGGTGCTCGCGGGGGACGACGTGGGGACCTGGTTTCCGGCCGCCTCCGGGATGCGGGAGCGGCAGCGCTGGCTCGCGTTTGCCACGGCGCCCGAGGGGCGGATCGAGGTCAACGAGGGCGCGCGGGCCGCGTTGTTGGGTCGCAAGGCGAGTTTGCTCTGGCCTGGCATCGTGCGCGTGGACGGCCACTTCGCGACGGGTGCGGTCGTGAGTGTCGTGGACGCGGAGGGGTTGGAGATCGCGCGCGGACGCGTGGAGGCCCCGTCGTCGGCGCTGGTCGTTGGCGGTCCCTCGCCCACCGGGCGTCGCCCGATCCTGCACCGGGACCATGTGGTGCTGTTGGAGGAAGGATGATCGAGACCCTCGGCCTGCCTGCGGGCGTCGCTTCGGACGCCGTCGACCTCGCCGTGGAGGCGCGCGCAGCCTCACGCGCTTTGGCAGCGACGCAGGGCCCGGCTCGGGCGGCGGCCGTGGCGGCGATGGCGGACGCGCTGGAGGCCCACGCGGACGCGTTGCTCGAAGCCAACGCGCTCGATGTGGCGGACGCGTCGGCGCAGGTCGAGGCAGGGACGCTTTCGTCGGCCAACGCGGCGCGTCTCGTACTCGACCGCGACAAGCTCGCGGGGCTGGCGCAGGGCCTGCGGCAGATCGCAGCGCTCCCGGAGCCTGTGGGCCAGGTGTTGCGCACGACGGAGCTTGCGGAAGGGCTCGTTCTCACCCAAGTGACCGCCCCTCTTGGCGTGCTGCTTGTGATCTTCGAGTCCAGGCCAGATGCCCTCCCCCAGATCGCGGCGCTCGCGGTCCGCAGCGGCAACGCCGTGCTGCTGAAGGGCGGCAAGGAAGCGGCGCGCAGCAACCGCGCGCTCGCGGACGTGTTGCGGGCGGCGATCGCACCCCACGTTCCGATGGGGGCCGTCGCCCTGCTCGATGGTCGAGAGGCCGTCGACGCGCTGCTCGGTCGCGAGGATCTGATCGATTTGGTGATCCCGCGGGGCTCCAACGCGTTGGTCGCTTCGATCCAAGCGCGGACCCGGATCCCGGTTCTCGGGCACGCGGACGGGGTGTGCCACATCTACCTCGACGACGCCGTCGACCTGCAAGCGGCGCTCCCGATCGTGCGGGACGCCAAATTGGACTATCCGTCGGCCTGCAACGCGATGGAGACGCTGCTCGTCCATCGCGCGTTGGCCGACGACGGGCGGCTCGCTGCCGTGCTCGCCGCGTTGCCGGAGGTCGCTTGGCACGCGAGCCCGTCGCAGGCGGCCTCGTTGGGGTTGCCCGTCGCGCCGAGCTTGCACCACGAGTACGGCGCGGCGGCAGCGACGGTCGTGGTCGTCGACGACGTCGCGGCCGCGATGGACCACATCCACGCGCACGGTTCAGGCCACACCGAGGCCATCCTCACGGAAGATCGGGCGGTGGCCGAAGCCTTCCTTGCGGGGGTCGACAGCGCGAGCGTGTTCCACAACGCGAGCACACGGTTCGCCGATGGCTTCCGGTACGGCCTCGGGGCGGAAGTGGGCATCAGCACGTCGCGCCTCCACGCGCGCGGCCCTGTGGGGGTGGAAGGGTTGCTGACCAAGCGCTGGTTGCTCCGCGGAAGGGGGCAGACGGTGGCCGAAACCCGCGACGGTCGCGTCGTGTTCACCCACCGTCTGCTCTGACGTCTCAGGGCCGCCGGATCACGACGGCGAGGCCCTGACCGACGCCGACGCACAGGGTCGCGACGCCGATCCGTTCGCCGTGGTCCTCGAGCACGTGCAACAGCGTGGTCAGGATCCGCGCCCCTGAGGCCCCCAGCGGATGCCCGAGCGCGATGGCGCCTCCTCGCACATTGACGCGGTCCATCGGCAAGTCCAGGGCGCGGATGCACGCCAGCGCTTGGGCGGCGAACGCCTCGTTGATCTCCCACCGGTCGACGTCTGCGACCGACAACCCGGCCCTCCCGAGCGCCTTGTGCACGGCGGGTACGGGTCCGAACCCCATGAAGCGGGGATCGACGCCAACCGCGGCGGAAGCGACGATCTCCGCCCGAACCGGGAGCCCGAGTCGGGACGCCGCCGCGGGGCTCGCGAGGAGCAGGGCCGCCGCGCCATCGTTGAGCGGGGAACTGTTGCCGGCGGTCACGGTGCCGGGTGTCCGAAACGCAGGCGTCAGCGCGTTGAGCTGGGGGAGCGACGTGTCGGCGCGAGGGCCCTCGTCGGTCGCCACCAGGGTTTGGCGGCGCCCGCTCCCGACGCGGATCGGGAGGATCTCGCGCGCAAAGCCTCCCGACGCCGAGGCCGCGAGCGCGCGCTCTTCGATCAACACGGCGAAGGCGACTTGGTCGTACCGCCCGATCACCTAGAGCACAGCGACGTTCTCCGCG
>JBJONI010000120.1:0-8491 GCA_046051915.1 Pseudomonadota bacterium | reverse complement strand
GAGGAAGACGAGCATCATCGCGGCACACTTCCAAGCCATGCGCCCGCGTCACGCAGCATCGCGTCGCCGAGCAGCGGGACGATCAGGTCGGCGTGGAGCGCGCTGGGGTAGATCTCGGTTTCGAGGCCACTCAGGCGGGAAAGGTTCTCGGTCGTGAAGTTCGGGATGATGATGTCGCCGGTGTTGGCGTCGACCTTGTCCATCTGAATGAGGCCGGGGAACGCAGCCTCGGCGAACTGATGGGCGACGCCGTGCGGATCGACGGTGTCGACGAGCCAGGTCGCGACTTGAAACAGGCGTTCTTGCTCGTACGACCCGGCCGGGATGTCGAGATCGACGAACAGCTGCGCGATCTGGGGCTGGAAGTACGTCGATTCCCGAAACAGATCGACGAGGTTCGACCCCGGGACGTTGAACACGGCGCGGTCGATGTCGTCACGGCTGGCGACCCACGACATCCCGATGATCGAGCCGAGGGACTGGCCGACGTAGTGCACTTGCGTCGGGTCGATGCGCTGATCGAGGGCGCCCTCCCAGTCCGCGGTGCGCAGCGAGTGCATCAGCCCGCTGAGGTCGGCGAGCGCTTGGCGGAAGTGGTCGGGGATGTGGGGAATGTCGGCGGTGTCGAGGAACGCAGCGCCGGACACCGGTTGCAGGTCGATGACGGGGAAGGACGAGAAATCCTCCACACGACCGCGCGCGTCAAGGCATTCGCCGGTCGGCGAACAGGTCGCGGCGTCGCCGCTGACACACGGGGGGAACCAGATCAGGTCCTCTTCGAACCCCACGATGGGCTGGAGGCCTTCGGGGAAGAAGTTCGGGACGGCGACCAAGCTCGACGGGACGCAGGCTGCGCGTTGGCCATGGTACGGAAAGTCGATCCCGACCACGACGTAGCCGCGCTGCACCAGCTCCCCGGCGACGGTGATCAGGAACCGACGATCGGTCACCACGGCGTGGCCGAACACGACCACGGGGAGCGCGCGCCGTGGCGAGTATCCCTCAGGCACGGCCGCCCAGAAGTTGACGCGCTCGATCGCGTAGTCGGCGTTTTCCCGCCGCGTCACGGGGTCCAACCAGTTGGGTAGCGGGATCGTGCCAGAGACGACGTGGCGAATCCCTGCGGTGCGACCGGCGTAGAACGGCGGCGCGGGGTTCAACGCGCCCGGGAACAGGATGTCGATCGCCTCGTCGCCGAGACCGGGGCCAGCGTCTTTCACCCACAACACACTGGGTTCGATCGTCAGCCCGAGCGACTCGGTTCGGTGGGCGGCGTCCCACAGGCCGGGCGATGGATCCAACGTCGTGAAGGGCCACGCAGCGATGACGTTGGGTCTGCCGAGCTGATCGAGGAGGGGCTTGAGGGAGGTGCGGGCGGACTCCACGCGCGCCGCGCTCGTGTCGTCGAGCGTCGCCAGCACACTTCGCCCCTCGACGGCGACAGGATCCTCCAGAACCAGGAGTCGCCCCAGGCTCATCGGCGCGACGACGCCTCCGTCGGCCGCGCGGACGCCGTCGGTGACCACGATGGCGTAGACGTGGTTCGCGTCGAGCGGGATCCGGTCGGCGGGCAGACGGAGGAAGACGTGCCGACAGTCGGCCTCGTACGGTGGTCGCTTGCACCCACGCGTGCCCGCGTCGCGGAACACCTCCAAACCCACGTCGACACGGACGGGGGTGGACGTCACGTCCCAGAGCTGGACGGTCTCCGCCGTGACGGTCGCCGGGTCAATGCCAGCGTCGAACCCGAAGAAGGGGTCGGCCGAGAGCCCGAAGCCGTGCAGCGTGTTCGCGACGGCTTTGGCCTCCGCCTCCAACGGCGTGTCCCAGGTCGCGGGCGTCAGCTCCACGCGGCCGGTCTCCGCGTCGCGGAGCACGTCGAACGGCAGCGGCACGCGCTGGCTCTCTCGGTCCATCTCCAGTTCGACCGCGCGCGTGGTGTGAAAGCTGAAGGCGGCAGCGACCTCGGAACGCGGCCAGCCGCTCGCGTCGATCCAGGGGGCGATGTCCTGCCGCACGCGTTCGAGCGTCGCTGCGGCCGCGGCGCGCTCGGCACGCGTCTCGCCGGGGAACGCGTCGAGATGGTCGGGCGCGTCGAGGGGGACGTCGGCTGCCAACAGCGTCATGGCGGCGTCGGCGAAAAACGGCGCGCCGGTCAGCGTGTGAAGCCCGTCTTCGCCCCCACCGACGACGACGCCGAACGTGCCGCCGCGGGGCCAGCCCTCGCGGGGTGGGGTGATGCTGACCATCATGCCATCGTCGGCGACCGTGATCTCCGCCCCTTCGACGCGGGTTGGCGTGGCCCCTTGCTCCCAGACCTGCACCGTCGTCGGTGTCACCCCTGCGGGATCGACCGGTTCGGACAACGTGAACCGCACCGTGCTCGTCGTCGACCATCCGTCTGTGGTGTTGAGCATGCCACGCAGGGCGCGTTCCGCGGCGGGCTGGTCGTCGTCGATCGGCAGGGCGAGGCGGCCCGAGGTCGGGTCGTACAACAGGTCGTTGGGCGTCGGTACGGTGCCGGCGCTGGGGTCGTAGACGACCACGGCACGTGCGGTGGGCGGATCCAGCGTCAGGGGGCGGCAGGCCCCAGCAAGCAGAAGGGCGGTCAGCATGCTGGCTCCTTGTTGGGCGTATCCTGCCACCGGCGCGGAAGACTTGCCATCCGAGACGGGGACGCTAACCGCTCGTATGCCGTTGCTCGCCGCCAGCTTGCGCCTCTGGCTCGTCCTCGACGGGTCGCAGGCGCGCGTGGAGCATGCGCGCGTGATGCCCGATGAGCGTGCCCGCGACGTGCCCGGAGAGCTCGCCGTCCGCGACGCCGCGGGTCGGGTCCTTGCCACCGCGGCCTTGCCACCGCTCGCGGGGCCGCGTTCGGTGATCCTCTCGGAGGGGCACGGGGTGGGCGACCTCCCCACCGGTTCGCGCCGTGTCCGCGTGACGTTGCCGTGGCCGGAGGGCGCTGCGTCCGTCGATTGGTCGGGCCAGCGCCTGCCGCTGCCGGGGGAGGGCGCGCCGGCCGCACCGTCGGTCGCTTCCCGGTGGGAAGGCGCGCCGGAGGTTCGTCTTCAGAGCGGGCCGTCGGGGGAACGGTTGGACCTGCTCATCCTCGCGGAGGGCTATACGTCCGAAGAACAGGGCGCCTTCGAAGCAGACTACGACCGCCTCGTCGCGCACCTCGCGCAAACCGAGCCTTACGACACCTACCGCCACCTGCTCAACGTCTGGACGTGGTTCGTGCCCTCGACGGCGCAGGGGATTGGACCGTCGGATGGGGTCGACGCGGGGACAGCCTTCGGCTGCTATCGCGGCTGCGACGGCATCGATCGGTTGGTGTGCTGCGACGAAGCCCGGATCCTCGACGCGGTGGCGGAGGCGGCGCCGTTCGCCGATGGGGTGCTCCTCCTCGCCAACGACGACGGGTATGGTGGGTCGGGCGGCTTCGATTACGCCGTCGCGACGACGGGCGTCGACGGGCCGCAGGTCGCTACGCACGAGCTGGCCCACAGCCTCGTGCTGCTGTGGGACGAGTACAGCTATGGCTACGACGGCGATCCGGATGGCTACATCTCACCGAACTGCGCGCCGGAGGGCCGTGAGCTGCCGTGGGCCGCTTGGATCGGCGACGACACCCCCGAGATCGGCACCTACCCTGGGTGCAGCTTCACCAACTGGGTCCGGCCGACGCAAGGCGGATGCACGATGGCCAACGTCTACGCGGCGTTCTGTCCCGTCTGCCGGGAGCATCTCGTCCGGTCGTTGTATGCGGGCCTCGGCGGCCGCCTCGCCGCGTCGGTGTCGCCGCCGGAGGGGCGCGTCCGCATTCGGGAGGGCGAGACGGTCACGTTCGACGTCGACGCCGTCGACGGCCTCCGGTGGTCGTGGTCGTGGGAGGGTGAACCGCTCACGGCCGCTCCAGGGGCGTTGGTCCTCGATGGCTGCGGAGCGCGTCGAGGGACCCTGACGTTGACGCTCGACGACCCCACCGACTGGGTGCGTAACGACCCCGACGGCGTGATGCGGCAGACGCTGTCGTGGGACGTTCAGACCGACCGTTGTGAAGGGGATCCGCCCGCATGTGGCTGTTCTCAGCCCTTGGCGAGCTCGTGGATCGGCATCGGCGCGGCGCTGGTCGGCCTCCGTCGGCGGCGGGAGGGGGCGAAGTGGGCTTGACGCTCTGGGTGTTGGGTGCGTGTGCGTTCGCGGTCGTGGGCGAGCGACGGGGGTTGGGTTGGGCCCGGCCTGCGGGGAAGGTGTCGGCTTCGATCGGCATGGTGGCGGCGGGCGTGGCCGCCGACGTCCCGTTCGCCGCGTTGGTGGCGCTGGTCGCCCACTTCGCCGGCGACGTCTTGCTGCTGAGTCATCGGAAGGCGTTGTTTCTCGGGGGCATGGTGGCGTTCCTCGTGGGCCATGTCGCGTATGCCGGCGCGTTTTTGGGGCTCGGTGTGGGGGGGATGTCGACCGGTGTGGCGGCGTGCGCCTTGGCGATGTCGGTCGGTCCTGTCTGGCGTTGGCTCGCGCCGCACACAGGGCGGATGCGCCGGCCCGTTGCCGCCTACGTGCTGGCGTTGGCGACGATGGTCGCGTTGGCGTGGGGGACGGGACGGTGGGTCCTTGGCGTGGCGGCGACCGCGTTCCTCGTGAGCGACCTGCTGGTGGCGCGCAACCGGTTCGTCGCGCCAGGTTGGGGCAACCGCGCTGTCGGGTTGCCGTTGTACTACGTCGCACAACTCGGCTTGATCAAGGGGTTGTCGTCGACGCTCGGCTGAGCAGCAGGCGCCGAAGGTCCTGCTGCCAACCGCGCGCGCGCAGGCGTGGCGCGGCCGCGGCTTCGAGGGCCGGGACCCCATCGAGTTTGTCGAGCGCGAGGCTTTTGTAGCCGAGGCGGGCGCGCAGGGAGGACGTGACGGCGTCGAGCGTCGCGTCGTCGTCGTCGAATCGCAACAGCTGTTTGTGGCCCGGGCCGAGCCACGCGAGCGGCCGGCCTCCGTCGAGCAGCACCAGCGCATCGGGGACGCGGCGTGGCCGTGCGGACTCGGGCGCCGCGACGGGTGTCGGCCACATCAGGACGCCCCCCCACAAACACGCGGGGTCGACCGCGGAGAGCCAGCGCAACCCGCGCACGTCGCGCGCCTGACGCAACCGGTCGACGGCCCCGGGGAGCGCGAACTGTCCGCTTCCAAGGCCATCGACGAACCAGCCGCGGCGCGCTCGCCCGGCGTCCTCCATGTGGCCGAACACCGGAGCCAGCGCCGCCCACCCGCCTGCGACGGCCTCGTGCCGGACGTGGTCCCTTGACACCACACCCCATCGCTCGAGGAGCGTGGAAGCGCGGTGCAGCGCGCGCGCCGTCGCGTGGGTCGGCGTTCCGACCAGGCGGTCGTGAACCAACGACCACCGCCCTCCGGCGAGGCGCGCGCCCCGATGGCCGGCGACCCAAGCGCGCAGCGGTGCGAGCGTGTCGTTCGTTACCAGCCCCTTCCAGACCAGCTCGAAAAGCGCGGTCGTCGCGGTCTCGGCGTCCCGTCCGGACGCGCGGACGAGCTCGGCGAGGAAGCACGCCCCGCGCGCCGCGAGATGGGCGAGGAGCGCCGTGCCGACCTCGTCCTCCACAGGCTGCGGTGGCGTGTCGGCCATCGCATGTTCGAGCCCGTCGGGGGTGTACAAACGCACCCAGCCGTCGCCGCGTCCAAGGCTGCCGTCGCCAACCCAGATCAGCCCGCCAGCTGCACCGAGGGCGTCGAGGAGGGGACCGACGCTTCCAGGCACGCGCGCGGCGAGGATCTCGGATTCGAGCGCCGAAGCCGGCAACGCGACCCCTTCGAGTTGGCGCACGACGTCCGCGAGTCGGTCGGACGAGGGCGCACGCGGCGTTTCGGTCCCAAGACCGTGCCATGCCAGCGTGAACGCCTGCAGGGCGTCGGCCACCACCGGTTCGATCTCGGCGCGTAGGCCTGCGAGCGTCCGGCGTTTGATCCGGCGCAACACGTCGGCGTCGCAGGCCGCATCGCCCTCGTGCTGCGGCAGCAGCGGGCCGACGACGAGGGCCCCCCGCGCAACGAGCAGATCGAGCGCGGCGCGCACGACACCGTCCGGCCACCCGTAGCGGCGCGCGAGGTCGGCGGGCAGGAACGGCCCTCGGCCGCGGGCATAACGCTGGACCCAGCGAACGAGCGCGTCGTCGACGGAGGTGAGGTGCGCGTTCGGGACGCTCGCGGGGAGGATCACCCCCACGGCGTCGCGGAGCCACCCGGCGTCTTCGATCGCGATCCAGCGCGCCTCCCCCTGAATGCGAACCCCGACGATGCGCCGGGAGGCCACCGCGGCGTCTCGCCACGTGGCGACGTCGCCGGAGCAGCGCGCGGCGAGTTCCTCGTCGTTGAGATCGCCGACCCGTCGCAGGAGGTCCTGCATGGCTTCCGGGGTCCTCGCACGTCGATCCTCGTCGAGCCCTTGAAGCTCAGCGTCGATGTCGGAGATCGCCTCTGGGCTCAGGAGGTCGCGAAGCAAGTCGTGCCCGAGCAACGACGCGAGGAGGTCCCGGTCCACGGCCAAGGCCGCCGCGCGGCGCTCCGCCAGCGGGGCGTCGGCCTCGTAGATCCATCGTGCGACGACCTCGAACGTCAGACCGCGCGCCATCGGCGACGCGCGGCGCGTCTCGGCGTGGACGACGCGCACCGAACGGTCGCGCACGCCCTCGAGGAGCGCCCGGAGCGCCGGAAGGTCGAACACGTCGGCGAGGATCTCGCGGTACGTCTCAAGGACCATGGGGGCCTGAGGGGCGTCTTTCAGCGCCGCGAGCAGCGCTTCCGCACGTCGCCGCTGCGCCCACAGCGGCTGCCGTCCCTTGGCCGATCGCCGCGGCAGGAGGAGGGCGCGCGCGGCGTTCTCCCGAAACTTGCCGGCGAACAGGGCATGATCGCGCAGCCGCAGCAACAACGCGTCCTCGAGGTCGGCGGCGTCGGGGAACAGGGCATCGAGCGGCAGATCGTCCCCGGCGCCTTCGGCGAAGCGCACGGTGAGCCCGTCGTCCGTCGCCGTCGTCTGCAGGACGGCGCCCGTGCGCTCCGCGAGCGCGGCCTCGATCGCGAGGGCCCACGGCGCATGGACAGCCTGACCCCACGGCGTCAACACGCAGATGCGCCAGTCGCCGAGCGCGTCTCGGAAGCGCTCCACGACGATCGTGCGGTCGGTGGGCCACGCACCGGTCGTGGCGCGTTGCTCGCTGAGGTACGCCGCGAGGTTGGTCGCGGCGCGGCGGTCGAGCGGCGCCACCTGAGCGAGGTGGTCGGCGAGCGCGTCTGGGGCGACCTCCTCAAGGTGCCGCAGGAACGCACCGTGGGCGGCGCCGAGCGCGGCAGGGCGACTGGGTCGCTCCCCGCGCCAGAACGGCAGGCGACCGGCACGGCCCGGCGCTGGCGAGACGTGGACGACATCGCGACCGATCGTGTCGATGCGCCACGACGACGCCCCGAGGACGATCACGTCGCCGGCACGGCACTCGAAGACCATCTCCTCATCGAGCTCGCCGAGGAAGGGGCCATCCACGCCCAAACGGACGCGAAACAAGCCGCGGTCCGGGATGGTGCCTCCGTTGAGCACCGCCGTGAGACGTGCGGCGGGCCGCGCGCGCAACGTGTCGGTCGCCCGGTCCCAGTCGAGCCACACAGGGACCTCGGCGAGGTGGGCGACGCCGCCTCCGCCGGCGAGCATCGCGAGCGTGGCCTGCAACACGTCATCGGGAAGATCGGCGTACGAGGCCGCACGGCGAACCCATCGCGCCACCTCCTCGACGGTGGAAGGTCCGGCGACGAGGGCGGCGACGACCTGCTGCGCGAGGACGTCCAAGGGGCGCTGCGGCAGCCGGATCGGTTCGATCCGTCCGGCGACCATCTCGCCTGCGACGACGGCGCAAGCGAGCAGATCACCCCGAAAACGTGGGTAGAACTTGGCGTGGCTGGTTGCACCCACCTGATGTCCGGCCCGGCCCACGCGCTGAAGCGCCGAGGCGACGCTCGTCGGGGCTTCGACCAACACCACGAGGTCGACGGCCCCCATGTCCACACCGAGCTCCAGCGAGGACGTCGCGACAAGAGCCGGGAGCGTGCCGTCCTTGAGCCGTGCTTCCAACGCTGCGCGCTGCGCGTGGTGCACGCTGCCATGGTGGGCCGCGAGGATGTCGGTGCCCGCCAGCTCGCCGAGGGCCTTGGTCAACCGTTCGCACAGCAGCCGGCTATTGGCGAAGATCAGGGTGCTACGGTGCGATTGGATGTCCTCGACGAGGCGCGGATGGATCGCGGGCCACAGACCTGCGCGCGGCTGGTTGCTCGGTGCTTGGCCGCGCCCGTCGGGCACCTCCTGGAACAGCGAGGCGAGCGGCGACGAAGGTGTCGCGGGGCGCTCCATGTCGTCGACCGGTACGCAGATCTCCAGCGCCAACGATGGCGCGGCGGCGGCGTTCGCGATGTGCACCGGACGGTCGCCGCCGAGG
>JBJONI010000119.1:0-9175 GCA_046051915.1 Pseudomonadota bacterium | reverse complement strand
ATGGGTTGGGTCGGCGAAGCCTCCGTGGACCTGCAGGCCTGGGCGGATGGGCAGCGCGTCCTTGGACGCTCCGTCGTCGCTGCATCTCGCGATGGTCGCGTCTGCGTGGCTTGGGCGATGGAGGACGCGCTGCGGCCGGGGGTTGAGGCCGTGCTTCGCGCCTGGTCCGTCGCGGGTCGTAAGCTGGTCTGCCTGACGGGGGACGCGACGGCTGCGGCGCAGCGACGTCTGGAGGGACTGCCGCTCGTGGAGATCGTGGGAGGAGCGTCACCGGAGGCCAAGGCGCGATGGGTCCGCCAGCGCATCGCGCAAGGGCACAGGATCGCGATGATTGGGGACGGCACCAACGACGCCGAGGCCCTGTCGGCTGCGACGGTCGGTCTGGCCGTGGGAACCGGGACGTCGTTGGCGCAGGGGGCGGCCGGGTTGGTGCTGCTCGATCCGAGCCCGGTGGTGTGGCAGCGGGCGTTGGCGCTAGGCGCGGAGGCCCGATTCGCCGTGCGCCGCAACCTGGCCTGGGCGGCGGGCTACAACCTGATGGCGTTGCCGCTCGCGGCGGGGGTGTGGGTTCCGTGGGGTGGCCCGGACCTTCACCCGATGGTTGCCAGCGGCCTGATGGCGCTATCCAGCCTCGGCGTGGTCGTGGCGACCGCGTGGGCGTTGACACGACGGAGGGATCATGACGTGGAACCTGCAGATTGAGGGGATGACCTGTGGTGGGTGTGGCGCGAGCGTGGAGCGCATCTTGAGGTCGATCCTGCCGGATGCGGAGGTGACCGTCCAGTGGTCGGTTGGCGCCGCACAGGTTCGGGCGCTGGCGATCGACGAGGGCGTTCTGGCGGATCGGTTGGCGGCTGCAGGTTTCGTTTTGACGGCGTTGACGGCTCGTCCGTAACGACCTCGTGACGCGGCGTTCCGCTTGCGGTACCCTGCTGGGGTGAGGGTGCGATGGCCGGTTGGTGGTTGTGGGTGGCGTGCAACGCCGGTCAACTTGTCGTGTTGGCGCCAGACGGAGCCGATACGGACGTCGGCGAGACCGTCCCAGCAGAGACCGATTCGCAGACGGCCGACACGCCGGTGGACGACGTCGACTGTGACGCGGACGGCGACGGCTTTGTCAGCGACGCCCCCGGGTGTGCGACCGGGGGACCCGTGGACTGCGACGATCGGGATGCCGGCGTGTTCCCCGGCGCCGAGGAGTCGTGCGACGGTGTGGACGAGGATTGCTCGGGCGCCGCCGACGAGGCTTTTGACGAGGACGGAGACGGTCAAGCGGGCTGCGCGGGGGACTGCGACGACGCGGATCCCGAGAACGCCGAGATCCTCCCTGAGCGATGTGATGGTGCCGATAACGACTGTGACGGCGAGGCCGACGAGGGGTTCGATGCGGACGGCGACGGCGTCCGAACCTGCCGGGGAGATTGCGACGACCAGGACCCGTCGGTCTACCTTGGCGCCGAGGAGATCTGCGACGGTCGTGACAGCGATTGTGACCCACTGACCTCGGAGGATGGCGACCTCGACGGGGACGGCATCCCGCGGTGCGGGGGCGATTGCGCGGACCTCGATGCGACCATTGCGCCGGGGCAAGTGGAGGTGTGCGACCTCGCCGACAACGACTGCGATGGGCGATTCGAGACGGACCCCGCCTGCTTTGGGTGCGCCACGGTCTCAGGGTTTTTGCTGTGTAGTCTGCCGCTCACCTGGGACGACGCGCGGGCCGCGTGCGAAGGCTTTGGCACCACGCTGGCCACCGCATCCGGCTTTTGGCTGAACGATCGCCTGGGCCAGGCGGCGGCTTCGCTGGGCTACACGTGGATCGGCCTGTCGGATCAGGCGCAGGAAGGGGTCTGGGTGTGGGAGAGCGGCGCCAATTTCCGCTACAGCAAGTGGTCGCCCGGCGAGCCGAACAACTGCTGCGGTGGCGAGAATTGCGTAGGGACGAACTACAACGGTGTCGGCGTATGGAACGATTTCACCTGCGCCACGCTGCTCCCGTTCGCGTGCGACCCGCTCTGACGCCGATCCACAACACCGCGTGGACTACGGACCGACGAGGTTGAGGATCTCGGTGGGGTGGTTGCGGATGGTGTTGCGTGTCGCATCCACGTAGGCAGGGCGTTCGCTCGACCGTTCGGCGCGTACATCCGTGGCGATGACCGTGTCCAGCCAGCGGTCGAGTTGCGTCAGCGTGGCCTCTAGGTTCAGGTCGATGACCTTCTGCGCTGCCTGCCGGAGCTGGTCGTCGTACCGGTCGCGGCACAGCGTCGTCGTCATGCACCACTGGAACAGACGGCCTTGCGCGTCGTACGGTCCATACCAGGCGTCGACCCATGTCTGGTCGGTGCCCCACGGGAAGTAATGAAACCGACCCGAGGAGGGGTCGAGGAACATGTGATAATTGTTGCGCGTCGTGTAGCCGTCCCAGTGGTACACCACGGCCTCGACCGCCATCATGGCGAGGAACTCATCAAGGTTCACCCAAGCTTCCACGGCGCTGAGCCCGTCGGCGTCCGCGATCGGGTGTTGATCGAGTGCGTCGCGAAGCGCGTAGAGCGGTGACTTGTCCTCGACCTCGGGCCCTTGCTCGTACTCCAGGGCGTCGACGCCACCGTCGACGTCGGCGCCGTAGCTCCCCTCCCACATGGCGCCGGTGCCATCGGTGAACCACCGGCCGAGCATCGTCTCATCGATCGCCTCAACGTTGAGGTAGAGCCCGAACAACTCGCCGTTGACGTACAGGTTTGCCCACCCCGTGCGGGGCGCGGGTACCCCCATCTCGCGGTACAGGGTGTAGGTCAGGGTCTCGTGGGTGTAGGACGGGTCCTGCACCATGTTGTTGAGCGTCAGCTTGGTCAGGCCGCGGAAGGCGTTGTCCTCGTAGGCGTCGAGGTCGATCTTGAAGCCTGCCTTCCCGTTGAGATCCCGGAATGAGCCCCATCGCCCCTTGAGGTGAACGCCGACGTTTCGGTAAAACGCGGGGCCGATCGCGAGGCTCGCTGGGACCTCGTCGTACGGTGCCCGAAGCAGCGCATCCCAACTGTCGTCGTTGATCCAGAGCCGGACTTCGCTGAGGGTGCGGCGGTCGTAGAACAGGGCGACGGGATCGTCGGTCGGCGGGGCGGCGGAGCCGTTCGTTGCGGCCGGTGTGGGTCGGGCCGAGGTCGTCCACTCTCGCCCGTCGGGGATGCGCGCGAGCACGGCGTCGGGCTCGATCGCAGGCCAGAGCACGCGGTCGACGATGGTGTCTCCCCATCGAAGCACGACCTCGCCGCCGTCCTTGTCGAGGCCGTGGGGCAGGTCGCCGAGGCCGTCGCTGCGTGCGGCGAGCAGGAGGTGCCCGCGAGGAGGGACCGTACCGGCGAGGGCCGTCACGTCTCCGTCGACCTGCAGCGAGAACGCGGACAGGTCGATCGTTGTCTCCGTATCGTTGAACACCTCGATCCAATCTGGGAAGGTGCCGTCCTCATCCATCCAACTGGCGTCGTTGGCGGCTTGGAGCTCGTTGATCACGAGCCGCGGTGGCGCTGCATCGGCGGGGGCCGGTTCGCCGGGCGTCGTGGTGTCGGCGGGCGTGCCACTGTCCGCGGGCACGTCGGGGAGCACGGGTGTGAGCGTCGTCGTCGTGCATGCGATCCACCACCACATGGAAACACCTCAGGCAGGGATGTTACGGCAACTTCGCAAGGGTGTCACGGCCATCTTCGTGGTCTTGGCTCTATGGGGTCTCGCCGGAGGTGTGAGGTGGCGGTCGTTGAGGCGGTTCGGTGGGATGGTCGTGCCTTGTCGTTGTTGGACCAACGCTTGCTACCGGCCGAGACCCGTTGGCTGCCGATGCGCTCGTCCTCCGAGGTGGCGGCTGCGATTGCGCACATGGTGGTTCGCGGCGCGCCAGCGATCGGCATCGCCGCCGCCTACGGCATCGCGCTTGCGGAGGCGGCCGGAGAGGACCTTGTCGCGGCCGGAGCGAGGTTGGCAGGCGCTCGTCCGACCGCGGTCAACCTCGCTTGGGCGGTCGCCGGCGCGCTGGCTGCGCCTTCAGGACAGCGCCGATCCTTCGCCGAGGCGCTGCACGCGCGCGACGCGGAGATCAACCGGGCGCTCGGGGACGCCGGTGCGGCGTTGCTTCCTGAACATCCCGTCGTCTACCACCACTGCAACACCGGGGCCTTGGCGACGGGCGGGTGGGGCACGGCGCTCGGGATCGTGCGGTCGGTCGTCGCTCGCGGAGGGCGGCCCAAGGTCTGGGTGGGGGAAACGCGGCCGTGGCTTCAGGGCGCCCGATTGACGGCATGGGAGTGCGCGGCGGAGGGGATCGATGCCACGTTGCTCGTCGACGGTGCTGCGGCGACGGTGCTCGCCCGCTGCGACGCGGTCCTTGTCGGGTGTGACCGCGTGGCGCGCAACGGCGATGTCGCCAACAAGATCGGGACGTTGGGGCTTGCGATCCTCGCCAAACACTTCGGCGTGCCCTTTTACGTCGCGATGCCTTGGTCGACGTTCGATCCCGAGACGCCAGACGGCCAGGCGATCCCCGTCGAAGAGCGCGCCGTCGACGAGGTGGTGGGGTGGGGTGGGCAGCGCTGGGCGGCAGACGTCCCGGTGTTCAATCCGGCGTTCGATGTCACGCCGGCCGGCCTGATCACGGCGTGGGTCACCGAGACCGGCGCATGGGTTGGCGACCTTGTGGGACAGATGCCTGCTCGCCCCCCCCTTGGTCTTCCGACGCGCGCGCGATAGACTCCGATCATGCGGGAGGACCCGCGCCGGAGGCCGTATGCTCCCTGGACCCATGGAACTCGCGCTGATCCTCGTTCTCGTGATGGTGTTCTTTGGCGCGGGCAAGCTTCCGCAGGTGATGGAGTCGATGGGCAAGGGCATCGCCAAGTTCAAGGCGGCTCAGAGCGAGGATCCCTCGCAGCCTGTCCTCACCACCGCTTCTGCGCCGGACGACGAGGTCTCTAGGTTGCGGGATGCGCTCGCACGCGCTGAGGCCGCGCAACAAGGCAAGGACGCCTGAACTCGCCCAAGCCGGCCACCGTCCGGTCGGCGCATCGGGCGCCTCGCGATGCGTCGCGGTGTCGCCGAGGAGTCTGCCATGTTGGTTGGAGCCACCGAACTCGCGCTGATCTTGGTCATCGTGATGATCTTTTTCGGCGCCGGCAAGCTTCCGGACGTGATGACGGCGCTGGGCAAGGGCGTCAAGCAGTTCCGTGACGCCCAGCGCGAAGGCGACGAGGCGGCCAAGAAGGAGATCGATGCGCTGCGGAGTCAGCTGTCGATGGAGCCGCGGGCGACCGGAGAGGTAGACCGTGTGCGAGAGGACGAGCGCGCCTAGCTCGGCCCCCTCACGGACGTGCGGGCCTTCGCACGGTGGCTTCGCGGCGTGACCCGGTCGAGCGGGTCAAACCCACGTCACGCGTGGTTCCCCGTGGTGGATCGGGCCGGGTTCGTGGTAGCATCCGCGGTGGAGGTGGCCATGTCGCCCTCGCTTCGCACCGTTGGGTTCGTCGTTCTCTCCCTCCCTGTGGCTGGGTGTCTGGTCCCCGCCCTAGAGACGCCGTCGACCGACACTGCGGACTCCGCCGCTGACGACACGCCGACGGATTCCGGCCAGGTCGAGGACACGCCGGCCGACACGCCCACGGTGGACACCGATACGACGCCCCCTGAAGAGACGGGGTGGGCGGACGATACCGATCCGGGAGGAGGCTCGAGCGGTGGCGGGGGCGGGACGTCCTTGCCGCCGCTCGGCTGCCACCCGTACTTCCCTGTCGATACGGCGGGGTGGACGTTGAAGTACAACGTCGTGTTCCAGCAGGCGAACAACGGGACCGAGACCTGGCAGGGGCAAGGTCTGCAGCCGCTTCCCGCCTGGATGACATCCACGGCCGGCACCGATGCCTTCGCCTGGTCGGTGGTGGTGACCGGGGCGGGCGACGCCAACTACGAAGGGATGCAGTACGCACGTTGCGACGTGGGCGGCGCGCCGGGCATTTATGAACTGGGATGGTCCAAGGCGATCATGACGGGCTTGTTGGGCCGCACGCGCATCGACCTGCGCGCGGATGCGCGCAACGAGCGCAAGATGCTCGACAGCGAGGCCTCCATGTTGTCCGGGTATCCCCAGTGGACCCAAGGCATGCGCTTCGACCTCACCCAGCAGGGAGGGACCCTCCCAGGGGGCGGCCAAGCCGAGCTGGTGCATGATGTCGACGTGATCGGGTTTGGTCCGGAGACCGTCACCGTTCCGGCGGGCACCTTTACGGATGCCGTCCGCGTCAACTTCATCTACACCGAAGAGAAGGTCGATCAAGTCTCGTTGCAGGGGCTGTTCTTCAGCCTGTTTGAGCCCCTGTTCGCGCAGTTGTTCGGCTTTGGTTCTGGGTCCAACTCGGTCGCCGCGAGCTCTCAGCGCTGGTACGTGCGCGGCGTCGGCTTGATCAAAGAAGAGACCGTCGACTTCAATTCGGGGGCACCGATTGTGACCCGAGAGTTGAAGACGTGCACGAACCTGCCAGGTTGCCCCTGACACAGGTCGGAGTCAGAGCACGCTGCCCGGCGGGATGACGGCGCCCTTCTTCACCACCACGATGCCATCTCGGACCGCCCACGTGTCGTGCTCTTCATCAGGGCGGTCGGCGTGTCCGTGGATGACCGAACCGGCGCCGATGCGTGCATTCTTGTCGATGATCGCCATCCGGACCGAGCAGTTCTCGCCGAGACCGATCGGCAGTTCGCCGGCTGCGACCAAGCGTTTACGAACCTCCTCCCGTTCGAAGTAGTCCGCGCCCATCACGATGCTGTCGACGATTCGGCATCCTCCCGCGACGCGTGAGCGAAGCCCGATCACGCTGCGCGTGACTTCAGCACCGAAGATCAACGTGCCATCGGCGATGAAGCCGTGGTCAATCCGAAGGTTGCGCAGGACGGCGGGCGGGAGGAAGCGCGCGCGTGTGTAAATCGGTGCCGCCGGTTCGTAGAACCGAAACGGTGGTTCTTCATCGCACATCTTCAGATTCGCTTCGTAGAACGACCGCACCGTCCCGATGTCCTCCCAGTACCCAGCGAAGCGGTGGGCGGCGACGCGTCGGCCGTCGGCGATGGCGCGAGGCAGCAGGTGCTGGCCGAAGTCGGTGCAACCGGGCAACGCGAGCAGGGCCCGGAGCACGTCGGCGCGGAACACGTAGACACCCATGCTCGCGAGGTGGCGATGCGATCCGAGGTCCCATGCGTCGCGTAGCGTGGGCGGGACCTCGAGATCGTGCAGCAGGTCCGTGCCCTTCGGCTTTTCGTGGAAGCGCTGGATCATGCCCTCGGCATCGGGAACCAGCACGCCGAAGCCCTCACACAGCCCCTCTGGCACCGCGATGGTGCTCACGGTCACATCGGCTTCGGCCTGCACATGGCGCTGGACGAGTTCTCGGTAGTCCATCCGGTACAGGTGGTCGCCCGACAGGATCAGGACGTGCTCCACGTCGGGCAGCAGGAACCTGTGCAGGTGTTGGCGCACGGCGTCGGCGGTTCCCTGGAACCACGAGGGGTTGTCGTCCGTCTGCTCAGCGGCCAGGACCTCGACCGAGCCCCGGGAGAAGTGATCGAACTGGTAGGTGCTTGCGATGTGGCTGTTCAGGCTCGCGCTGTTGAACTGCGTGAGGACGAAGATCTCGCGCAGCCCAGCGTTGAGGCTGTTGCTGATCGGGATGTCGATCAGGCGGTACTTGCCGCCGAAGGGGACCGCCGGCTTCGCGCGCTCCGCGGTGAGCGGCCACAGCCGCGTGCCGCGTCCTCCGCCGAGCACCACCGTGATCGTTCGTCCGAACATGCTGCCTCCGACGTCCTCAACGTAGCACGTCGTGGGGCGCACCGGGTGGCCGTCGGGTTAGCGGGACGGCGCGAGGTGGCGGGTGGAACACGAACGGAAGGTGGCGCTCGATGCGGCGCGTGCAGCGGCGCAGGCGATCCGAACGATTTACGACCGGCCGACGATTGAGGCGGTGGAGAAGGACGGAGGCAAGGGGCCGTTGACCGAGGCGGACTTGGCTTCGAACACGATCCTGATCGACGCGATCGCGGCGGCGTTCCCCGACGACGCCATCCTTTCGGAGGAGACGGTGGACGCGCCGACGCGCCTGTCGAACCGCCGCTGCTGGGTGATCGACCCGTTGGACGGGACGCGGGAGTTCACCGAGAAGGTGCCGCAGTTTGTCGTCAGCGTCGGGCTCGCCGTCGACGGGCAGCCGGCGGTCGGCGTGCTCGTCAACCCGGCGACGGGCGAGGAGTTCACGGGCATTGTGGGTCAAGGTGCAACGTACAACGGGGCGCCTTGCCACGTGACGACGACCGGGTCTCTGGAAGGTGCGCGTTTGCTCGTCAGCGCCTCCGAGACGAAGAAGGGTTGGTTTGAGCACCTGAAAGGCGTCTGCATCACCGAGCCGATGGGCTCCGTGGCTTACAAGTTTGGGTTGGTGGCGGCTGGGCTCGCCGATGCCACCTTCACGCCGATGCCGCGCAACGAATGGGACCTTCTCGGTGGCGTTGCCTGCGTTCTCGCCGCGGGCGGGCGTTGCGGGGATGGCGAGGACCGGGCTTACACCTTCAACCGTCCCGACCCGCTGCACCACGGTGTGAACGGAAACAACGGGCGCATCCATGACGCGGTGCGTGCCCTGATGGCGGCGCGGAGGGCTTGATGCGCGCGCCCGGTCTTGGCCCGATCCTGCTGACCGTGTTCCTCGACCTGCTCGGTTTTGGTCTGGTCATCCCGCTGCTGGGCTTCTACGCTGAGACCTTCCATGCGACGCCCGGGCAGGTCACGGCGCTGATGGCGTCGTACTCGATGGCCCAATTCCTCGCGGCGCCCTCGTGGGGGGTGTTGTCGGATCGCGTGGGTCGCCGCCCGGTGCTCCTCGCGACGGTCGCCCTAGGTACGGTCTGTCTGATCGGATTCGCCCAAGCGACTTCGCTCTGGCAACTGTTCGTTTTTCGAACCCTGCACGGCTTGGCGGCTGCCAACATCGGCACCGCCCAAGCTTACGTCGCGGACGTGACCAGCGGGCCGGATCGGGCCAAGGGGATGGGTCTCGTCGGTGCTGCCTTCGGCGTCGGCTTCTCTGTGGGTCCGTGGGTCGGCGGAGAGCTGTCGGCGATCAGCCTCGCAGCACCGATCTGGCTG
>JBJONI010000118.1:0-5482 GCA_046051915.1 Pseudomonadota bacterium | reverse complement strand
CGACCATCGACGGCGTGGCCCTCGGCGCCGCCCAACCTTCGGACGGGACCCCCACCAGGCTGACCGCCGCCCACAGCGCGCCGATCCCCCACCGCGCCCACGTGCCGATGCGGTGCATCGCCACCCCCTAGGGCTCTAGGATGCGCGCCCCGGGGGCAACGGCAAGTCCGCATCCGCAGCCGGCTGGGTCGGGACGTCGGGCCCGGCCCCCGCGCCCGCATCGTCGGACCCGGTCGCCCAAGGATTCGGGGCATCCGGAAGCAGCGTCCCCGGCGCACCGCGCGGCACCTGCCCCGGCGCACCGATCGGGGTCTGCCCCGGCGCGCCCGGCAGGCGCCCTTGGTCGCGAGGAATCCCCACCTGCACCGGCCTCCCCTGCCCTAGGGGCAAGCCGACGCCCTTCGGCTTCCCGCTCCCTGGCGGCCGCCCTTTGCCCTTGGGTACTTGTCCCGGCGCCCCTGGTTCCACCCCGACACCCCCTTGCGAGGCCCTACGTCGCGTCGCCCTCGCCCGCAACCCAAGCCGCGACCTCGGCCACCAACGCGTCCAGTGACGCGGTCCCGTCGACCACGCGATCTGCCGTGGCGCGGGCCGGAGCGACCCAGCGTTCATACATCGGCCGAACGGTCTGAAAGTACTGGCTTAAAACGCCGCGCAACGTGCGGCCACGCTCCACCGTGTCGCGCTCGATCCGTCGCGCCAGCCGCTCGGCCTCCGGCGTATCGACGAACAACGTCCCGTCGACGAACGGCCGGAGCTCGGGCGCCGCCAAGACCAGGATGCCCTCCACCAACACGACGGGCGCCGGCTGAACCCACTCCCCTTGCACGCGCTGGAACGCGGAGAAGTCGTACCCGGGTACTTGAACGGCGGTCCCATCACGCAGCGACGCGAGGTGGCGCGCCAGCAGTTCCGAATCGAGCGCGGCCGGCTCGTCAAAGTTCGTGGCGCGCGCCTGCTCGATGCAAACGGGTCGGTAGTAGCGGTCGTGGCTGACGACCGCCACCCGTGGACCGAAGTGCGCCGCGAGGGCTTGCACCAACGTCGTCTTCCCCGAACCGCTCCCCCCCGCGATCGCGATCACCCGCGTCACGCTCCCCTCCCCTTGGCTGCCGCCGGCCGCCAGACGACCAGCTCACCGCGAACCTGTGCGCCGAGCCGCAGATCGAGCCATGGCGTCACGACGCCGCCGTCGATCACAGCGGTCGCCAGCAACGAAGCGCGCTCCGCGACGGCGACCGTGCCGACGACTCGACCCGCACACAGCAACTGCGTCGCATCGACCTCGCCCTCGATGCTCCCGTCAGGTCCGACCTCCAGCAGGCCGTCGACGCGGACGCGGCCTCGAACACGGCCGTCCACGCGCAGCCGCCCCGAGAGCACGAGATCTCCGACGTGCTCCGCGCCGGGCCCGACCCAACCCGCGAGGGCGTCGCTCACGGACGGCCCCGAACCAACCGATCGAACAGACGCTCCAACTCCTCCGCCGACCCGTAGCGAATCAGAATCGCCCCGGTCCCATCTCGACGCGCCTGCACCTGCACGGCGGCCTGCAGCGCCGTCGTCATCGACGACTCAATGTAGGCGTACGTCCGCGTCCTCGCCTGCTCCTCGGCAACGCGGTCGCGCGCAGGCCCCGACGACAGCTCCTTGCGGACGAGCGCCTCGGTCGCGCGCACGCTCAGGCCTTGGGCGACGACCTTGGCGACCAACGCCCGGAGCGCCTCCTCCCGGTCGGCGAGCGGCACCAGCGTGCGCGCGTGTCCCGCGGAGAGCTTTCCCGATTGGACCGCGCCCAAGACCCAGTCCGGGAGGCGCAGCAGCCGGAGCGCGTTGGCCACCGTGGCACGGTCCTTTCCGACGCGACGAGCGACCTCCTCCTGGGTGAGGTCGTAGACACGCACCAAACGGTCGTACCCCCGCGCCGCCTCGACCGGATCGAGGTCTTCTCGCTGGAGGTTCTCGATCAGCGCGAGCTCGAGCTGTTCACGCGCCGCCTCCGCCTCACGCACGACCACGGGGACCTCATGAAGGCCCGCAAGCCCGGCTGCACGAAGCCGTCGCTCGCCGGCGATCAGCACGTAGCGCCCCTCGGACCTCCGCACGACGAGCGGGGTGAGGATGCCGTGCTGGCGGATGCTCGCCGTCAACTCCTCCAGGGCGCTCGGATCGAACACCGCCCGCGGCTGTTCGGGGTTTGGGATGATCTCGTCGAGGGGGACCTTGCGATAGACGCCCCCGCCTGCGTCCGCCGGCACCGCTCCGTCCGGAAGCAGCGCTGCGAGGCCTCGTCCAAGGCGACCCCCTCCCGTCGTTCCGCCGATCATCGTGCCCCCTCTCTCGAAAGCAGCTCGCGCGCGAGCGCCATGTAGGCAGCAGCCCCTTGCGACGCCGCGTCGTAGCCGAAGATGGATTGCTGAAAGCTCGGCGCCTCCCCGAGACGGACGTTGCGCGGGATCACGGTGTCGAACACCTCCCCCCGGAACAGCGCCCGCGCTTGCCGTTCGACTTCACGGCACAGGCGCTGCCGCCGGTCGGCCATCGTCAGGATCACGCCCCCCCGCCTGAGGTCGGGATGGAAGGCGCGCTGCACCGACGCAATGGTTTGCACCAGGTCCGAGAGGCCCTCCATGGCGAAGTACTCGGCCTGGAGCGGCACGAGGACATCGTCGGCCGCGATCAGGCCGTTCAGCGTCAACAGGCCGAGGCTCGGCGGGCAGTCCACGAAGATGTCGTCCCAACGCGGCCGCTCCGGGGCGAGGCCCGCGCGCAGGCGGTGTTCACGCTGGGGCGTGTCGACGAGCTCGACCTCTGCACCCGCGAGCCCACGCGTCGCTGGCAACACCGACACACCTGGGGAGGAGGACGGCACGATCCAGGACGTCGCCGCGTCGCCTGCAAGCACATCGTAGACGCCGCCGCCGATGGCGGACCGGTCGATGCCGAGCGCGCTCGACGCGTTCCCCTGCGGGTCGAGGTCGACCACGAGGACGCGACGGCCCAGCGCGCCCAGCGCGGCGGCGAGGTTGACGGTGGTGGTGGTCTTTCCTACGCCGCCCTTCTGGTTGGACACCGCGTGGACCCGCGCCATCGTTCTTCCTCCGTGCACCGGACCGACCTAGCCCACAGCACCCACGACGGCCATCCTCGGGCGAGGTGCGGCGTGATGTTCCACGTGGAACACGGCGACAGGAGGGCAGGGGACCACTCCTCACGCCACCCGGCACCGTCGGCGGGATGTTCCACGTGGAACACGGAGACCGAAAGGGCAGGGGACAGCCCCACCCGCCACCCGGCACCGTCGGCGGGATGTTCCACGTGGAACACCCACGCGCATGGTCGCAGCTTGTTCCCGTCGACGTTCTCCCGACACGCGGGGCCTCTTGCCGTGGTAGGCTAGCCCCTCGCCACGAGGTCGACGCCATGTCCGAGGAACTGCCATCTCCTGACTCGCGCCCCCACTTCGTCCCGCCCGCCATCGATGCGGCCTGGGCCGAGCGGCGAAAGCAGCAGCACGAGAAGTACGAGACCTACGCCGGCCTCGCCGACAGCTCACGGCTCGGCTACCTTCACGGGGCTTCGAAGCAGTGGACCGAAGACGAGATCGTCGAAAAGTGGCGCCTCGCGGCGCACGCCAGCGACCGACGCCGGGACGCCGTCAACCACGTCTACATCCACGTCCCGTTCTGCAAGAGCATCTGCTCGTTCTGCAATTACGACCGGCTGCGGCCGTCCAACGCGAGCCTCCTCGAGGAATACACCAAGCGCGTGTTCCGATCGCTGCACGCGATCGGCCCCGTGGTTCAGCCGATGCGGTGGCACACGTTGTACATGGGGGGAGGAACGGCTTCGGTCCTCCCAGCGAGCCAGCTTTCGGAGATCCTCACAGCGATCGACGACACGCTTCGGTGGCACCCACAGTCGACCCGCTTCTTCGAGTTCGACCCCGCCGTGTTCAACACCGACAAGCTCGACGTTCTCCTTCGTCATGGCTTCGAACACTTCTCCTTCGGGGTCCAAACCCTCGACGCCAAGGTCAACCAAGCCCACAACCGCGGGCCGCAGTCGCGCGAGTTGATCCAGCGCCGGTTCGAGGAGCTCCGCGCCGGCGGGATCCACAACATCAGCTGCGACTTTCTGCTCGGACTCGCCGGGACCACGCCTGAGCAGATCCTCGGCGAGATCGAGGAGGTCCTCGCACTCCAGCCGCGGTGGGTCGACCTGTACTTCATCACGCCCACCAAGGAGTACGTCGACGCGCACTTCGCGGGCTCCTACGACGCCTTTTGGGCTCACATCCGGCCCTTCCACGACATCGTGCCGCAGCTATCGCGCGACGTCGCCGCCAAGCACGGGTTCCGGGTCCGCCGCGGCCACGGGCACAACATCGTGATCTTCCGCCAAATGGGCCCCCATGAGCGGCAGAAGCACAAGGCGGGCGGCATCTTCAGCTACACGCAGCTCGTCGACCAGCAGCGACGCCCCCTCCACCTGCTCGGGCTTGGCACCTCCGCACGGTCCCTGATCTTCGAGCAGGCGGCCATCGAGTGCCGCAACCCCGACGAGTTCGGGGACCCCGGCGGCGCCCACCGCTACGTCGGGCATGACTACGGGCCCGAAGGTGAAGTCCGCCTGTTCCTGTCGCACATGCTCCGCGACAACGACGTGATCGACCGCGCGATGTTCGAGCGGATCTTCGGCCGCGACATCACCGAAGCGATCCCCGTCCCGCTCGCCGTTTGGACCGGTCAGGGCAAGGTCGAGCTCAGCGAGCATGAGCTGCGTCTGAGCAGCGAGGACCGCCGCGAACGCATGCGGACGCTGCTCTGGACGCTGCCCGACGCGATCCTCGACTGGGAGATTGACCGCCACGAAGAGAACCTGCGGGCCCAGGCGCGGACCGCGGAGCACCTCGCAGCCCACGGTGGCGCCAGCCAGGAGCGCGGGCGGGGATGATGGCTCGGGAGCGCCTGACGGCCACGCACCGTGACCTGTTGACGGCATGGCGTACGACCACCAACCTCGTCGGGCCAGGGCCGGTGGACGTTCACTGGGACGACGTCGGACGCGGAACGGCAGGACTCGCGTTCGACGGGCATTGGGTCGACCTCGGCTCCGGGGCGGGGTTTCCCGGCCTTGTGCTCGCGGCGCTGCACCCCGAGAGCCGATGGACCCTCGTCGAGCCTCGGCGCAAGCGTGCAGCGTTCCTGCGCGAGGTCGTCCGCGCCTCCGGAGCCCGCGGGATCGAGGTCGTGGAAGACCGCGCGGAGCGTCTCGGGACGGCGCTGCGCTACGACGGGGTCACCAGCCGCGCCTTCGCAGCACCCGTCGAGGTCGCAGGGCTCGCCTCCCACCTGCTGCGGCCCGGAGGTGCTTGGGTCGTCTTTACCCATGCCGACCAAGACCCGATCCAACTCCCGGGTTGGACCCACGAAGCGAGCGTTCGGTATGCCTGGCCCGAGAGGCCTCGGCGCGTCGATCG
>JBJONI010000117.1:0-11548 GCA_046051915.1 Pseudomonadota bacterium | reverse complement strand
CGCAACGGAACAGGACGGCCTCGAAGTCGGCGTGCTTTGGCTCAACCGGCTCGATTCCGGCGAGGTGCTCGTTGCGGCCACGCCGGCCTACAGCCTCGGAACCACGCTGCCCGCGTCGTTTGACGTGTCGGTGTTCGCAGCCCCGTCGGATGCCCTTCTCGGCAACTACCTCTTCGCGTACTCGGAAGGCGGCGCCCAGATCGAAGCCGTCGATCGCGACCGCGTGGGCTTCGGCGTCGTCGTGGTGGGCACCACCGGCACGCTCGCGAGCCTCCCTTCGTCCACCACGCTGGGCGACTTCATCGCCGACCGCACCGGCAGCAGCGGACTTCTCGGGCAGTTCACCTACGTGTCGCCCTATACGGTGCGCTACGTGGAGGGTGCCTCCGCTGAAAACCTTACGCTGCGCGACATCAACGGTGCGTCCTACACGGTCGACGACCTCGGCCTGATCGACGTCCGTGGATGGGTCGCTGGTGTGAACACCTCGGTCTGCCGCGACGATGCCCTCGGCCTTGGCTGGCAGGAGCCCGAGGTCCTCGCCTGCATCGAGGCTGGGCGCGCCGACGCAGACCGCACGTCGCAGGACATTGAAAACACCTGCCTGTACGCATGGTTCGAAGCGAATGCCGCGGCGGTGGATGCCGAGTGCGGCACCATCGACTTCGTCGCGGCGGACTTCCGGAACGCCCGCCGGGTCGCCCCCGGGGAAGAGATCCTCCTCACCCTCGGTGAGGACGACGCCCGCGTGGCCCTCGGCAACGGCGGTTTCACCTTCATCGACTGAGGTCGTCGGCGCGGACCCAGCCACTCCGTACAGCCGGATGGCGCCCCGCCCACGTCGGCAAGTGGAGCCGAATCCTCGCGCACAACGACACGGCCGACAGGTCGCGTGCCGTCGCGCGACGTGGGCTTCCCCCAGAGACAAGCCCGGTCGTAAGGGTCGGCCGCGCCGTCCGCCAGCGCATGGACTCGCCCCAGCCTACAGGTTGCGAGCGTCCGCGGCCCCTCGCGGGGGCGCTTCCCGATGCACGCCCGCGAGTCGAGGGTGGACCTCGAACGCGGTGCATCGCCGCGAACGAGGCCACCGAAGGCGTGCCGCATCGCTCCCCGTCCGAGTCCCATCCAAGGTCAGCGCACCGCGTCCGACCCGCGTGGTCCCAGCTCGATCACCTTCGATCCTCGTCATCGAGCGACGGCTCGGCTTCGGCCACGAACCCCTTCCATCGTCGCATGTAGTCGACGAACGTCGCCGACAGGCCCTCCGCCGCGAGCACGCCCGCCGAGACGGGGAGGCTTCTTGGGCGGAACGTCGCGTCCACCGCCGTACGACGAGGGTAGTCGTGGTGCAGGATCGCCCCGCGTCCGAGCAGCGCGACGTCGGCGCCCGCGGCGAGCACCGCCGCCACATCCGCGGGCGTCGCGACCTTGCCCGCCACGGCGAGGGCGCTGTGCCCACGCGGCAGCGTTGTGTACGCCCGTAGCAGATCCGTGTGCACGGCCGTCGGATCTTCCGGCCGCTTGAACACATCCCACATCGACACATCGATCAGGTCGACGTCCGCGCGCGCATCGAGCGCCAGAAACAGCGCCCGCTGCTCCTCAACGTCCAACCCGAATCGCTCCGGCGAGATCCGCACGGCCACGACGAACCCGGCCCCACACGCCGCACGCACCCCGTCGAGGATCTCGAACAGCAGCCGCCACCGTCCCGCACGCGCACCGCCGTAGCCGTCCGTTCGCTGGTTCTCTACCGGAGAGAGGAAGCTCGACAACAAGTACCCGTGCGCCCCGTGCAACTCGACGCCGTCGAACCCCGCCCGTTGCGCGCGCGCCGCCGCGGCGATGAACGCGTCCCGCACCGCGCCGACCTCGACGAGCGTCAACGCTACGGCACCCGTCGAAGCGTCGGACGAAGGACCGACAGGGGGACGCCCGGTCAGGGTCGGAGGGGCCCTGAAGCCCGCGTGATGCAGTTGGACGAGGCTCACCGTCCCGCTGGCCCGAAGCGCACTCGCCAACCGGATCAGCCCCGGCAGCTGGTGATCCCCCCAAATGCCCAACTGGCCGGGGAACCCCTGTCCGGCAGCCATCACGTGCGCCGCGCAGGTCATCGTCAGGCCAAAACCACCTGCTCCCCGCATCGTCAACCAGCGGAACTCCTCCTCCGAAAGGGTACCGTCGGCGTGGGACTGTTGGTTGGTGAGCGGCGCGACGCCCCATCGGTTGGCCAAGCGATGGCCCGACCCGAGGCGCAGCGACGCAAAGCTGGGAGACAGATCCGGGACGACGGGCGCGGTCACGCCGCCACCAAGTGCTCGACCAGAATCTTGAGACCCATCGCCACCAAAACCACGCCGGCGAACCGTTCCATCGACGGTCCGAGCTGCGCCCCAGCCCAGCGACCGGCCCAGCCTGCGGCAAGGGCGAGCGCCGCCGTCACCCCGCCGATCAACGCCAACGCCGGGACCAGGGGGACCGCCATCACCGGCAACGTGACCCCCGACGCCAACGCGTCGAGGCTGGTCGCGACCGCGAGTCCGACCACCGACAGCCAAGATTCCGCGGCATCCGGGACGCCGTCGCCGTCCTCATCGTCGCCACGCCACATCGACGCCCCGACCGCGGCGAGCAGACCGAACGCGACCCAATGGTCCCAAGCGGCCGCGTACGCGAGGAGCCACACCCCGCCCCACGCGCCCAGCCCCGCCATCCCAGCCTGAAACAGGCCGAACACCGCCGAGACGCCGATGAGGCGCCCCGTAGCGCCACCGCCCGCGCCGAGGCCCGCGCTCACCGCCGAGGCATCGATCGCGAGCGCAACGGCCAGGACAAACACCGCCGACATACGCGCTCCCGTTCACGGCATGGCCGTTGTATGTGCCCACCACACGACCCGATGGTCGTTCCGGAGTCTACCATGCCCCGCTGGCCGTTCCTCTTGCTGTTGGCCGCTTGTTCCCTGCCGGAGAACCCTCCGGTCACACGAAACGTACAATGGTCCTCGTCCGAGGCCGAAGCCATCGCGCGACGCGCCTGCTACGACTGCCACTCCAATGAGACGACGTGGCGGGCGTACCATCGGCTTCCGGGGATCAACGGCTCGGTCAAACATCACGTGAAGGAAGGGCGTGAGATGCTCAACTTCTCGACATGGGACCAGCCGCAGCGCGAGGCCGAAGAGGCGATCGAAGTGTTGCAAGAGGGCGAGATGCCGCTCGCGTCCTACGTCTGGGTCCACCCCGAGGCCGACCTCTCCGCGGACGAGCGTCAAACCTTGATCGACGGGCTCCGGGCGACGTTGGCGGCCGATCCCCCGATCGCTGCAGAACGTCGCGGCGGACACAAGGGCCACGCCGAGGCCGGTGAACACGACGACTGACCCAGCGCGCCGGGGCCTCGTGGTACCGTGGGGAGGGAGGTCGCATGCGCCGCATCTGGACCCTGACCGCGATCGCCACGGCCTGCGCGACCGGGGGCGGCCCCCTTCCCGCGGGGACCCCCGAAGCCGCGACATGGCACAACGACGTGCGTCCGATCGTCGAGACCGCGTGCGTCGATTGCCACCGCCCCGGCGGCCCTGCCCCGTTCGACCTCACCCAACCGCCGCCGGCCGCGTGGCACGCTGCGATCGTGGACGCGGTCGTCGACCAGCGCATGCCGCCGTTCCCCGCGGACGCGACCGACTGTCACCCGATCGCCCACGACGGGGACCTGACCGACGTCGACCGCGCCACGTTCACGTCCTGGTCGCGCAACGGCTATGCCCTCGGAGACCCGGCCTCGTTCGTCGCGCGCGGCGCGCCCGACGTCGTCCGTCCCGATGGTCCCGCCACGCTGACCCTCACGGCCGCGGCACCGTACATCGCCGACCCCGCGCTTCCCGACGACTACCATTGCCTGCCGATGGGACCGGCCTTCTCGGCCGACACCTTCGTCGGAGCGCTTGAGGTCGTGCCCGACCAACGCGCCTACGTCCACCACGCCATCGCCTACCTCGTCCATGCGGACGGCGTGGCTGCGGTCGAGGCCGAGGACGCGAAGTCGCCCGACGTGGCCGGGTACACCTGCTTCGGCGGCATCCTCTCGTCCGGGACGACAGCGACCTACGAGCAGATCGGGGCGCACGTGCCAGGCGCAGCACCCGAGGTGCTGCCCGCCACCTCTGCACGGCTCCTCCCTGCCGGGTCTCGCGTCGTCGTGCAGATGCACTACAACACGACTTCGCTGCCCGCCGGAGAACGCGCGCCTGCCGATGCGTCGTCGCTTGCGCTGTGGACCCGAGACGCACCACCCCGAGACCTGGTGCTGACCGCGGGCATCGGTGCCTACGACTTCGTCGTGCGCGCTGGCGACCGGAAGGCGACAGCGAGCGCCGAGATCGCCTTTGGCGCGGCCGTCGACGTGATCAGCGCCGTCGGCCACATGCACACGCGCGGGACGGCCCTACGGCTCCAAGCCGTCCGGCCCGACGGCTCCGAACGGTGCCTGCTCGACATCCCTGCGTGGGACTTCGACTGGCAGATGACCTACGCGTTCCCCGAGTCGAACCCGTTTCGCCTGGAAGCCGACGAAACCACGCGCGTCACCTGCACCTGGGACAACTCGGCCGGCAACCAGCCGACGGTGAACGGGGTCCAACAGGAGCCGAGAGACCTCCGCTTTGGCGAGGGCACGAACGACGAGATGTGCCTCGCCTTCGCTTCGTACACGCTGCCGTACGCCCTGTTTCAGGGGTGCGAACCGATGGTCGCGTGCCACACCTCCGCGTGTCCACCCGGCGACGGCGACTGCCTCGTCGCCTGCTGGGAAGGGGCGTTGTCGGCGTGTGGTCTGTGCGTCGCCGGCGGCATTCTCGGGTGCGGCGAAACGACTTGCCAGCTCCCCGGCCTCGCGCTGTTGGGCTGCACGTCCGACTGCGGGGACCAACCCCTGGCGTCCTGCCTCGCGGGGCCGTGCCGCACGCCGTTGGCTCGGTACCTCGACTGCCAAGACGCCAACGTCCGAAGCGGCGCATGCGACCCCTACCTCGCCTCGTGCGACGTCGCGTTCGGTCCCTGAGTGCCGCCGCGGGCGCCCCCCGCTTGACGAGACCGCGCTGGGCCGTGAAGAGACCAAGAGGCTTGCATGCAGCGCGACCCCGCCACCCTCCCCGCCGCCTTCGTCGCCCTGCGCGCGGAAGACGAGGCGTTCTGGCAAGACCAAGAGCGAAACATCCAAGGCGCGCTCGGGCAGCCTTGTTGCACCCTCTCCGGCATCGCGTCGGGACTGCTGCGGATCCGCGGCCACTTCGCGATCGTGATCCACGGCGAAGACGAGTGCGCCGGGTGCTTTCGCCACCTCGGTCCCCAGATGGTCAACCTGTTCTGTACCGGCCTGACCGAGCAGGAGTTCGTGACCGGACGCACCGCGGAGCCGCTTCGGCGTTGCCTCGACGCGGTCTGTGAAGAGGTCCAACCCGAAGGCATCTTCGTGCTCGGGGCGTGCCCGGTCGAGGTGATCGGCGACACGTTCGAGGATGTGGTCGCCGAGGTCGGGCGGCGCCATCCGTCGATCCCGATGGTCGCGTTGCACACCAACGGGCTGAAGGTCGGCACCCAGACCGCGATGTTGGACTGGATGTTCGAGCAGCTCGCCTCGCTCCCTCCCCGGCCGACGCTGGCTCCGAGTTGGCGACGCGCGGTCGGCCATGCTGCCCTCGGCGCCCTCGACCATGCGCTCGGCGCGCGAACCGATGCCCCCACGCTCCCCCCCGCGCCCGCGACGCGGCCGACGATCGCGCTGCTCGGTTTGCCCCCTTGGCACCCGCGCGGACGGATGTTGCCCGAGTACGTCGGTGCGCTCGACCGGGCAGGCGTCGAGGTCCTTGCCAATTTCCCTCACAACGCGAGCTTCGACGATTGGCGTGCGCTCCGGACGACGGATGCGACGTTCGTCGCCGACCGCTCCCTCTACCCCAAGCTCGGACGGGTGCTGTCGCGCGACGCGCGGCCGTTCGTCGAGGTGCCGCTTCCGGTGGGCCTCCGCGCCACCGACACCTTCTACGCCGCGATCGGCGAGGCCATCGGTCGGGTCGAGGCGCTTGAAGCGGCGTGCGCACCCGCACGCGAGGGCGCCGCGGCCGCGATCGAGGGATTCCGGGCGCGTTTCGCCGGGGTCAAGCTCGCGTACGGGCTCAGGATGAACAACAACTACAACGCCGATGAGCTCGCGTACCAAGGCACCGGCGACCTCGCGGCGCTCGAAGAGCTCGGCTTCGACATCACGCTGCTCGTCCAAGGTCCGCCCGACAAGCGCGAGAAGTTCGGGCAGTTGTTCGAACGCCGCGGCCTCCACTTCAAGTTCGACATGTTCGCCGAACCGTGGATCCTCGGCGAGGTCCTTGTCGACGGCGGGTTCGAGATCGCGTGTCTCGCCGACTTCGCCCGGTCGGAAGCGCAACGGGCCCGCATCCCGATGTTCCCGGTTCGAAGGCTCGAAGCCTGCTACGACGGCGTCGTCGACAACACCATCTTGCTCACGCGCTTGCTCGCGCCTGCGGGGTCCTGATGCGTTCCGCCCATGACCGACGCGGCCTCGAAGACTTCGCTGTCCGCGGCCTGCATCTTGGCAAGATGACGGGCGTGATGGTGGGAACGCACGCGTTGTCGGACGCGTTCCTGCTGATGCACTCCGGTGTCGGCTGCAAGTACAAGACGGCCGCTCAGGGTGCGATGCACGATCTCGCCGAGCACCCCAACGTGCGTGAGGCGTGGACACAGGTCTCGGAGGCGCACCTCGTCCAAGGGTGCTCCGACCGCATTGGACCGTTCGCTCGGGCGTGGTGGGAACGCCGAGAGAGCGCCTTCATGGTCGTCGTGAGCGCGTACTTCATCGAATTGACCGGCGACGACATCGCCGACGCCGTGCGAGAGGTGGAGGCCACCCTCCCGGACTGCGAGATGGCCTACCTCGATACGAAGGCCCCCAATGGGGGGTTCTTCGACGGCTACGCCGGCGTGATGCGCGAGGCGATGCGTCGGATGGACTGGTCTCGCCCCCCCAGCCTCCCGCGGCATGCGACGGTCGTCGGCCACTTCTTCCATCGGTACGAGCCCGACGCCAAGGCCGACGTGGCGCAGCTCCGCGGGCTGATCAAGGCGGCGGGCCTCGAGTCTGGGCCGATCCTGTTCTCCGGCGGCGGCTACCGCGACGCCAAGGCGGCCCCAGCAAGTCGGTATGTCCTTGAGCTCCCCTACACGCGCCCCCACGACGCCGAGATCCGCCGGATGGTGTCCCTAGGACGGACCGTGGTGCCGGTCGATCTGCCGATCGGGATCGGCGGGAGCGCCCGCTTCGTTCGCACCGTCGCTGCGGCGTCAGGCGCGAACATGGACACCGTCGAGGCGTGGATCCGTCAGCAGTCCGAGGCGGTGCGGGCGAACGTCGTACGCCTGACGGAGCCGCTCCGGTCGTACGCCGTCGCCGTGTTCGCCGACACCCCCCTGGCCGCCGCCCTCGTTGCGATGCTGGTCGAGCTCGGGATCGACGTCCCGCTGGTCGGACTCCGAGACCAACACGGGAGCCTCGGCGGTGCGGCCGCCTTCTGGGAGGGGCTGCGCCGGGCGGGCATCGAGGATCTCCCCGGAACGACGGTGCTGGACGACCCGAGCTTGCGTCGCTCCCGCGACGCGCTGCTGCCGCTCATCGCCGACCGACCCCTCGGCGTGATCGGGTCGTCTCACGAGCTCGACATGCTCCGAAACCTCCCACGGACGTCGGCGTTCCTCCACGACGTCCCGCTGATCTGCACCGGGTTCCCGGCGGACGACTACCACGCCGTCGCCTCGCTCCCGACGTTCGGGTTTCTCGGCGCCGCGACGTGGGCCCACCGCCTGCTCGACGCGTTCGGCGCGCCGCGACTCGGGATGAGCGCACATCGGTTGTAGAAGTTTCCTCGGTGAGCCCGTTTCGGGGTGGAACGGGTCGCGTTCGACCCCGCAGTTGTGCTAGGGTGCAGTCCTACTGTCTGAGGACCTGATGCGCCGAAGCACTCCGACGCTCTCCGTGTGGGCCACCGCCGCGTTCACCTGCCTGCCCCTGCTGGCGGCGTGCCCGGCGCCCTCAGGCACCGACGTGATCGACACCGACACGGCGATCGACACCGTCGATCCCGACAGCCCGATCGACACGCCGACCGACACGGACACCACCGACACGGACGCGTTCGAGACCGGCTGGTTGAACGAGGACACAAGCCCCGCGGTCGAAACCGACACGCCGACGATCGACACCCCGGATTCTGGGAGTGTTCTTCCTCCCGACTCGGCGACGGGCGGGACCGACCTGCCCGAAGACTCGTCGGTCTGCAACTTCGGGGAGGAGTTGGACTGCAACGGCTTGTGCTTCCCCGCCTACTTCATCGGCGACGGAACGTGCGACGACGGGAGCCAGTTCTCGGCGAACTTCGACTGCGCGACGTTCTCGCGCGACGGCGGCGATTGCGGTGGGGACACCGACACGCCCGGCGACACCGACACCACCCCGGCGCCCCCCGACTGCACCTTGACCGTGCGGATCTTCACCGGCTCCTGGTCGAGCGAGATCGGTTGGAGCATCCAAGAGGCCGGCGGCGGCATCTTGTTCCAACGACCGACCGGCTTCTACAACCAGAACAACATCAACGTGACCGACCGCATCCCGATCGTCACCGGCGATTTCGTGGCCGAGCTCAACGACAGCTTCGGCGACGGCTGGAACGGTGCGACGATGCAGATCGTCGACGAGTCCGGGCGGCTCCTCGTGGACGCGACGATCCCCACGGGCCGCTTGGCGCGCGTGCCGTTCTCCGTCGAGTGCAGCACCGACACCGGCTACACGCCGCCTCCCCCGCCGCCGGTGTACGGCTGCAACGACATCGCGTTCACGATCGTGGGCGGCGCCACCAACGCGAACCAGATGGGCTGGGAGATCCGGACGGCCAGCGCGCCCCCCCAGACCCTTGTCTCCGTCGGATCGGGCACCGTCGCCAACGGCGCCACGGTGTCGAACGTTCGCAACCTCGCGGACGGTTGGTACATCTTCCGCCCGACCGACGGTGGAAGTGACGGCTGGGGCGATGGCTTCTACACGATCGCGCACGCGGACAACGGCTCGGTCATCGCCAGCGGCACCCTCCCCAACGGGGCCCGCGGCGACTACCCCTTCCCCATCGATTGCACGACGCCGTACGACATCGGCCTGCCGGCCCTCGCTGGCTCGGTCACCTGCGCGCCGCTGCTCGCGAAGATGAAGACAGGCAACGCCGGCGCCGACGTGGGATTCAACCTGATCGACGAGAATGGCGTCACCGTGTTCGGGCTGCCTCCCGGCTCGTACAACAGCTACGGCGAGTTCAGCGTCCCCGTGCCCCCATCGGTTCAGAGTGGGGTGTACACGGTCGAGCTCCTCGACGCGGCCGGCAACGGTTGGGAGGGCGCGACGCTGTCCTTTGTGGACCAGACGTCTGGCTACACCCTCGGGGCCTACGGAACGACCTTCACCTCCGGTTCCTCTGCCACCGACGTGTTGCCGCTGCGCTGCCCGCCGTTGCCGCCCGCGCCGACGGGTTGCCCCCAAGGCACCACACTCGGCTGTGACAGCGTCTGCTGGCCGACGACCTACCTCGGCGACGGCGTGTGCGACGACGGCACGATCAGCAACGTCAACTTCTTCTGCGCGGCGACGCAGTACGACCGCGGAGACTGCGGCCCGCCTCCCTGAAGCCTGCCGGCGAGCCTCACAGGGTGGCGCCGGTCGGACCGTCAGCGAGCCGCATCGAAGTGACCGAGGATGTCCGCCGTCACCTCGTCGCGGTTCGTCTCGTTCAAGATCTCGTGCCGCGCGCCGCCGTAGGCCTTGAACGTGGCTTGCCGCACTCCGGCGCGGCGAAGGGCTTCGAGGAACGGCCGGATCTGACGACCGCCTTGGCTCACAGGATCGGCGTCCCCCGCCAAGATCGCCAACGGCAGGTCCTTCGGTAGGCGCGAGAGCAAGGCGGGCTGGTGGTAGGCCTCGATCGCAGCCAGGTGATCGAGCCAATGTTGGTTGGTCACGAGGAATCCGCACCGCGGGTCGGCCACGTAGGCGTCCACTTCCGCCGGATCGCGACTCAACCAGTCGAAGGCCGTACGCGCCGGCGCGAACGCCTTGTTGAAGTCGCCGAAGCTCATCTTGTCGAGCAGCCAGCTCTTGCCGCGGCGCCCCTGACGCCAGCCCTCGAACCGCGTCACCCAAGCACCGACGTGGCGAATCGGTCCGATGAAGCCGGGCGGCGCCGACAGGACGACCGCACGGAAGCGCGGCCCAGGCTCGGCGAGCAGGTGCAACGAGAGCGTGGTGCCCATCGAGTGCCCGAGCAGGAACCAAGGGACGTCCGGGTACGCGTCTCGCCCGAAGGCCGCGACGGCCGCGAGGTCGGCGACGACCGACGCCCAGCCTGCTTGGTCGCCGAAGTGCCCGACGTCCTCGTCTCGCTCTGCCGTCTGGCCGTGACCCCGATGGTCGGGCGCGACGACGACGTAGCCCCTCGCGGTCGCAGCGGCGGCGAAGCGCGCATACCGCGCGCCATGTTCCGCGAGCCCATGGACCACCAGGATCCCGCCGACGACGGGCGTCCCAGGCTCGGGCGTCCAGCGGTGGACGACGAGTTGAACGGCACCTGGACGCGAAAGCACAACGCGGTCGGACGGCATGCGACCTCCTTCAGGCCGGTACCGGATGGCGGCGCCACCGGCAAGGACCCAAAAACGAGGACGCCCGCACGGAGGCGGGCGTCGGGCGTCCGAAGGTCGCGGGATCAGCGAGCCTTGGCGACCTCATCCGGCGAGCAATCGCCGTAGTTGTTGCCCCACGAGTTGCGCTCGTAGGTGAGCACCGCGGCGATCTCCTCGTTCGTGAGGTCGCCCTGCGCCGGCATCGCGCCGTTGTACGTGACGCCTTGGACCTTGATCTCGCCGGTGAGGCCCTTGATCACGATCTTGGCGTGGTCCGCGCAGGAGCCCATGTTCTCCTTGCTGCCCTTCAGGGGCGGGAACGTCGGCGCCAGGCCCTCGCCGTTCTCCTGGTGACAGGTGACGCACATCAGCGGGCTCTTGGCACCGCCGTTCTTGTACACCTTCTCGCCGAGCGCCATCAGCGCGGCGTGGTCCATCGGACCGGCGGCGGCACCGGCGGCGGCGTCCGCAGGCTTCGCGTCGGCGGGCTTCGCGTCGGCCGGCTTGGCCTCGGTCTTGGCGTCGGCCTTGGCCTCGGTCTTGGGGGCCTCACCACCGCCGCAAGCGACGAGAGAGAGGAGCGAAAGGGCGAACAGCGCGCGCATGGAGCCTCCAGGTTGGGGGGCGTGCCCCCGGCGGGCAACTGGACTATCCGTTGGCTTCGGGAGTACCCACCCACGCCCCCGTTTTCGCAACCGAACGTTGCAGAGGTCGCATGCCACCCCTCGTCCTCCTCCTCACCCAAGCGCTCGCGGGCTCGCCGCCCCCAGAACACCCGGTCGCCGCCGACCTGTTCGACCTCACTGGCCTCGCAG
>JBJONI010000116.1:0-6361 GCA_046051915.1 Pseudomonadota bacterium | reverse complement strand
GTCCTTCGACAGCCGAGGGTCGAAGTACAAGGCACGGCCCAAGTCGAGGAGCGGACGCTCGGCGTCGGTGACGGTGGCCGCCGCGATGCCCGCGCCGAAGACCTTGGCGGCGTTGCTGATCTCTGCCTTTGACGGCACGGCGGTCTTCACGACCTCGGCAGCGGCTGGTGGCTTGGGTTCCGTGTCGCCACCGCCGCAGGCGAGGAGGGCGGACAGCACGGTGAGTCGCATCAGGGTCATGGGGCCTCCAATTAGGTGGTGGAACTAACCTCTGGCGTGGCTCGGGGAAGGGCGGCAGCGGCCCGTCGACACCGTTCGACACCGTTCGACACCGCGGACACCGGCCTGCGGCACACGCCTTGGTCGGTCGCTCCGGTGTCGGGCGCGGTCAGGGGTCGGGTGTGCGGGCCGCGCGGAGCAGCTCAGCGGCGGCTGCACGCGCGGTGTCGGTGACGATGCGGCCCCCGAGCATCCTCGCCAACTCCTGTTGCCGGCCTTCAACGTCGAGCCGTTCGGCAACGGAGGAGACGCGGTCCCCGACCTCGGCCTTGTGGATGTGGATGTGGGCATCGCCAAAGGCAGCGACCTGCGGCTGGTGGGTCACACAGAGAACCTGGCGGCCACGCGCCAACGAGGACAACTTTCGACCAATCGCCTCGGCGATCGCGCCGCCGACGCCGACGTCGACCTCGTCGAACAGCTGCGTTGCCAGGCCCGCTTCGATCGCCCGCACGGACTTCACGGCGAGCAGGGCGCGCGACAGCTCCCCCCCGGAGGCGATTCGGCCGAGGGGCCGTGGAGGCTCGCCCCGGTTTGGCGCAATCAGGAGCTCGACGCGGTCTCGCCCGTGTGCTGCGAGGCGGACGCCGTCAACGTCGATGCCCGACGCCCGGAGATCGAGGTCGGCGATCGCGACCTCGATGCGCGCAGCGCCCATGCCCAAGGACGACAGCTCCGCCGTGATGCGCTCGCCGAGCCGCTCCGCGGCCCCGTGGCGCGCTTGGCTCAACCGATCGGCCTCCTCCCGAAGCCGTACGCCACTTCGCCGCAGGCCGTCCTTGGCCGCGTCCAGGTCATCGTCCAGCGACGACAAGCCGTCCAGTTCCGCGCGCATCGCTGCATGCCGCGCGACCAGCGCGTCGATGTCGCCGCCGTAACGGCGCATGAGCCGCGCCACCTGCGCGAGGCGTTCCTCGACCTCGGCGAGCCGATCGGGCTCCGCCTGCAGATGTCGCGCGTAGCGGTCGAAGTCACCGCCCACATCTTCGAGGTCGGCTTGGAGCGCTTGAATGCGCTCCGTGAGCGGGTCGAGGTCGGGATCGACCCCCCGGAGTGCCTGCAAGCGCTGCGCGAGTCTGGCCATCTGGTCGGCCAGCGCATCGTCGCGTCGGTAGAGGAGCTCGGCCGCCCAGTCGGCCGCGCTATGGAGCCGCTCCGCGTGCGCGAGCCGATGCTGCTCGGCTTCGAGCGAGGCCCATTCGCCTGGGACGACCCGGACGCGGTCAAGTTCCTCGAGTTGCAAGTGCAACACCGCCTCACGATCGGCGCGACCTGCGGCCCGTGCTTCGAGGGACGTCAAGGCGTCTCGGGCTTCGCGCGCCGCTTCCCAAGCGCTCCGGCAGCCTGTCAGGTCGAGCCCGCCCCACGCATCGAGCAAGCGCAGCTGGGCCGAAGGTTCGGTCAAGGCGTGGTGTTCATGCTGGGAGCAGATGTCGAGGAGGGGGGCGACCTGCTCCGCGAGTTGCGTGGTCGTGGCAGCGATCCCGTTGATCCACACCCGCCCACGGCCCTCCGGACGCAACGTGCGGCGGACGAGAAGCTCGTCCTCGTCGCGCCCGGTCCACTGCAGCAGAAACGCACGCGTGGCCGCGTGCCCGCGGACGTCAAACCCGGCCTCCAGGATCGCCTCCGCGGCGCCGCTGCGCACCCATTCGCCGCGGCCGCGCGCGCCGGCGATCAACTGCAGCGCCTCGACGATCATCGACTTTCCAGCACCGGTCTCTCCCGTCACGACGGTCAGGCCATCCGAGAATTCGAGGTCGACGTGGGCGAGCACCGCGAAGTCGCGCACCGTCAGCCAGCGCAGCATGGGTTACCTCCGCAAGGCCTCTAACGTCCCTTGGGGACAGAATGTGTCCGCATGCGGATTGCCCACCCGAGCGACCGAATACTCCCGGACCACGTCGACGCCCTCGCCGCGCGCCTTCGTCCCCTTGCCGCAGACGCGTCCACGCACCCGTTGGTGACCCTGTTGGGCGAAACGGCGAACGGCGAACGGCTCGGCCTACTCTGGTGGCCGACCCCCGACGACGCGGCTTGCGTGCCGGTCGTCTCCGGGTGTGGTCCTCGTTTGCGCTGGTGGTCGGCGAGCCCCGCATCGGCCCTTCATCGGTGGCTCGCGTCCGAGGACGCGGCCGGGCGATGGCATGACGGCGATGCCGAGGATGCCGCGCGGGTCGGCTACAGGCGCGGAGCCGCCGCAGCGGTTGGGCTCGACCGCTACCTTGCGCTGGCTAAGCTCGACCCGTGGGATGCCTCTTTGGCACGTGCGCTGCGTCACATCGCGCGCGGCGACGCCCTCGCGGCGCGTGTTGCGGGCGATCGCGACGCAGCCCGAGCCCCGGAGTGGGGGGCGGCCCTGCGCACCCGCTGGGCGGTGGCCGTGCGACTCGGCGACGGGGATGTCGCGCGGGAAGCCGCCACCGCCATGATGGGGCTGCCCCTGTGGACGTTTGAGGAGGATTGGGCGTCGATCGCCCGATGGAGCGGGTGGCGCGAGCCGATCGACGCCGCGCCGTACCGTCGTCTCGCGATGGATCCAACGCGACCCGCCGCCGATCGCGCGGCGTGGTGGCTGGATGTTGCGGCGGCGGAGGATGCTTTCCCGAGCGACATCCGGGATGTTCTGCGGACGTGCTACCTCGAGGCGGGCTTGCAGGGCTTTGCAGCGTTCGTCGGGGGGTGAAACGCTGCGCCAGGCGGCCGGTGGCCGGTGGCCGGTGGCGCTCCCCGGCGCTCCGGGCCGGGCACTGCGCGCAGGGGCTACGCGCCGAGCCGGATCGTCAGCGCGTCGACAAACGCTTGGATCGCGCGGCCCATCGGATCCAACAGGGGCGCGGACGCGGCGTGATGGCCCTGGCGGGCCAGATCCTCGGCCTCGGCCGCGAGCCGCGCGACCCCGGCCGCCCCGAACGTGAGGCTCGCGCTCTTGATGCGATGCGACCGCTCGCGGGCTGCTTTGCCGTCGTCCGCCGTGAGCGCATCCCGCAGTTTGGCGAGGTCGGACGTCGCCTCGACCTGGTACGTCTCCAAGATCGAGAGCATCAGGTCCGCAGGCATCGTCTCGGTGAGCTCACGGATGGTCGGCTCGTGGAAGATGTCGGACGAGGTCATGGGGCCTCCAAGCAGCACGCAAGGTTAGCCCGTCTCCGGCACGCGTCGAGGCGACGCGTCCTCAGAGGAGGCCACGTGGACGAGCACACGACAACCGACTGGGAGATTCGGGTCGCATTTTTGGAGCATCGCCTGCTCGAACTCGACGACGTCGTTCGTGCCTTGGCCGCAAGAGTCGAACGGTTGGAGGCCGATCTCGACGCCGTTCGAGAGGAGATGCCCGCCCTCATGGAAGGGGGGGGAGGCCACGAACGGCCCCCGCACCACTTGCCGACTCCGATCCGATGACGCGACAGCGCGCGCCGCGGCGCGCCAGACCCCGGCGCACGGTTGAAAGTTTTTACGCCGCGGGACGCCTCAAATTATCCAAGAGAAACGCCGCTGTTGTGATCCTTGTCGAACGGCTTGCGGCGCAGCGGACACGGATGGGGTATCGTGGTCCTGTGGAAACGCGCGTTGTCTTCCCAGCCACTCGCCGGGGGAGGTTGAACATGAACAAGACGGTTCTCGCTCAGGTTGGCGTTCTGTCCCTGATGCTGTCCACCGTGGCCTACGGTGTCGCCGATTCCTGTGATGGATTCGGCCTTCTCACTGGTGCCGGTGCCCTCGAAGGCGCCGAGCGGGTCTACGCTGGTCAGGTCGCCAAGGACTACTTCGGTATGTCGGTCGCCACCGGTGACTTCGATGGCGACGGCAACGTCGACCTCATCATCGGGTCTCCCGGCTCCGACTACAACGGGTCATCGTCGGGCGCGGCGTACCTGTTCTACGGTCCGCACCTCCCGGGCTCGGCCCTGGCGGGTCAGGATGCCGACGCGATCTTCATCGGCGCCGGCGCGGGTCAGCAGGCGGGCTGGTCGGTTGCGAACGCTGGCGACATCGACGCCGACGGCATCGACGACATGCTCATCGGCGCTCCTTCGCAGGTGGGGGGCACGGCCCCGGCTGGCTCCGCCTACCTGATGCTCGGTGGGAGCCGCGTGGGTACGTACGCGCTGGCGTCGACCGCGACGGCTCGCTTCACCGGCCTCGCTGCTGGCGACACGTTCGGCGCGAGCGTGGCGGCCGCGGGTGACGTCAACGGCGACGGCTTCGGCGACATCGTCGTCGGCTCGCCGGGTCAGGACCACCTCGCCAACCTCGACGCAGGCGCTGCCTACGTCTACTACGGTCCGGTCACGGGCATCGTTCCGTCGTACCTCTCCGATTTCGTGATCACCACCACCCAGGCGGAGTCCTCGGTTGGTGAGGCGGTCGGCGGCGTCGGCGACGTGAACGGCGACGGTCTCGACGACCTGATGATCGGGGCGCCGCGCATCGATGACGGCGGTCTCAACAACGGCGCTGCGTACCTCTTCTACGGGGCCGGCTCGTTCGTGGGCCAAATCGCCGTCGGCGAAGCGGACGTTGCGTTCCGCGGCATCGCCAGCTCTCGTACCGGTTCGGCGATCGCGGCCGCCGGCGACGTGAACGGCGACGGTCTCGACGACTTCTGGATCGGCGCGAAGCAGTACGGCACCTCGAAGCGTGGTGCTGCTTACTTGATCCAGGGCAAGAGCAACTGGGCCGTCCGCGAGCTCGTCTCCATCGACGCGTCGTACAACGCGCGTCGTCTGGGCAAGGACGCAAACGATTTGCTGGGTTCGTCCATCCAGGCGAACGTCGACTTCGACGGTGACGGCTACAACGACGTGATCGTCGGCGCCGAGCGCGCGGACGGCGCCGTGTCGCAGTCGGGTGCGTCGTACGTGATGTACGGTCCGTTCACCGGCACGCGGCCGGTGAATGCCACCGACGACGGGATCATCGAGGGTCGCGAGTACCTCGACTTCGCCGGCGCGGCGGTGGCTGCGGGCGATCTCAACGGCGACGGCTACGACGACGCCGTCACCACGGCGTGGCAAGGCCGCAAGGTCACCGCAGGCGCCTTCCGTCAGGGCCTGATGGTGGGCTACTACGGTGGTGAGGACGCCGCCGATCTCGTCCCTTGGTACGCCGACACGGACGGCGACGGGTTCGGTGGCAGCACCAGCGTGACGGCTTGTACCCAGCCTGCCGGTACGGTCGCGAACAACGACGACTGCAACGATGCGAGCGCGGCCTACAAGCCGGGCGCGCCCGAGGCGTGTGGTGCCATCGACTTCAACTGTGACGGGTTCACCGGCGCCGTCGACCACGACGGCGACGGCTTCGGTGCTTGCCAAGAGTGCGATGACGGCAACGTCGCAGTCAATCCGGGTGCGGACGAGCTCTGCGGTGACAGCATCGACAACGATTGCAACGGCGCCGCAGACGACGGCGCGGCCGTCGACGCCACGCTGTACTGCCCTGACGCCGATGGCGACAGCTACGGCGCGACCTCGCTCTGCGTGAGCGCGTGCACCGATCCAGGCACGTTCATCGTCTCTGTGGTTCACGTCGGCGGCGACTGCAACGACACGTCCTCGGCGATCAAGCCGGGCGTCGCTGAGATGTGCGACCTGGTCGACAACAACTGCGACGGTTCGGTGGATGATGCCACCTCCAAGGACGCGAGCACGTTCTACGCCGACAGCGATGGCGACTCTTGGGGTGACTACACCGACACCGTTCGGTCCTGCTCGTCCGTGGCGGGCTACGTCTCGAACAGCTCGGACTGCGACGACGGCAATATTGGCGTCCTGCCTGCGGCCACCGAGGTCTGCGACTTCGTCGACAACGACTGCGACGGCATGCACTACAAGGGCGGCGTCGTTGGATACGCCAGCGCGCACGGTACCTTCTCGGGTGCTGCTGCCAACGATCAACTCGGCGCTACGGTCCGCATCATCCCCGACCTGAACGGCGACGGCCTGGCGGAGATGGCGGTGGCCGCTCCGGGTAGCGACCGCGGCGCGCTCAACGCGGGTACGGTCTACATCAAGTTCGGCAGCACCGCTCCGGGTGCGTACGACTTCAACCCGACGTCGGCGGCCCGCTTCTGGTCGTA
>JBJONI010000115.1:0-9645 GCA_046051915.1 Pseudomonadota bacterium | reverse complement strand
AGAAGATGCGGTGGCCGTTCGTCGCGGTCAACTTCCTGATCCTCTTCGGTTTGTTCCTGGAACGGTCGTTGTTGGTCCTGCCGTCGGTGTGGTTCGGCGAGACGGTCCCTTGGGGGATGCTGTTCCTCGTCAACCTCGGCTTGGTGGCGGGTACCTTCGGCATCGTCGTCCTCGTGGCGGTGCGTGCCCTGAGCCGGATGCCCGCGCTCCCGGTGACGGATGCGTTCCTCGAGACGCACCCGTGGGACCAGCACGTGCACGGCCTGGACGGGCACGGCGCGCACTGACGGTTGCATCACGACGACGTCGTGCGGGGCTCGGCAGGGATAAGCACCTGCCGAGCCTTCTTCGTTTTGGGAGCCGAGATGAAGATCACGGGTGGCCACGCGCGCGGACGCACCATCGCGAGCCCGCCGGATCCGGGGGTTCGACCGACGTCTGCGCGCGTGCGAGAGGCGTTGTTCTCCGTGGTGGGGCACGCGCTTGACGACGTGAGGGTCCTCGACGCGTTCGGCGGCTCGGGGTTGTTGTCGTTCGAGGCCTGGTCCCGTGGCGCGCAGGTCGTCACGGTCGAACGTGCCCCTGCCGTACACCGACGGATTCTAGAGGAAGTACGACGGTTTGGGGCGGGGATCGACGTCCGGCTCGGCGACGTCCTGTCGCTCGCGCCGTCGCTCGGCGTGTTTGGGTTGGTGTTGGTCGACCCTCCGTATGCCGCCCCCGTCATCCCGATCTTGGAAGCGCTGGCCCCGTGTTGTGGGGGCCTGTTGGTTCTGGAGGCGGACGCGGCGACGGCGGTGCCCACGCGTGTGGGCGGTCTGCTCGCCGATCCGGTCCGCCGGTACGGGGGCACCGCGCTGCATGTCTTCCGGAGTTCGCCATGCGTGTGACGCTGCCCGACGCGTGTGCCGTGCTCGGCGCGTATGCGCGTGTGTGGGGGGACTCGGGCGGGGAGGTCCGGTTCGAGACCACCCCGTGGGGGCTTGAGCTGGTGATCGCGCGCCCGGAGGCGGCCAATGCGATGTCGGTGGCGCAGTTGTGCCGGCTCGGCGAGGCCGTCCAATGGGCGATGGCGCAGCCCGGCGCGGTGGCTGTGCTCCGCGCCGAGGGACCTGTCTTCTGCGCGGGCGGCGACCTGCGGGAGGTCACCGAACACTGGCTGGAGCCGGACGCCGCTCGGGCCGTGGCCGCTGCCGCGACGGCGGTCCTCGACGCCCTCTCGCGGCTTCCGCAGGTGCTGATCGTCGCCGTCGATGGACCCGCAGTCGGAGGAGGGCTCGAACTCGCAGCATGCGCCGACCACTTGGTGGCCGGAACGAGCGCCCGTTTTGAGCCGCGCCAGGTCGCACTTGGTGTCGCTTGCGGCTGGGGCGGCGCCGCGCGTTGGGTGTCGCGACTTGGGCCGTCCCGCGCGATGGGGTGGATGCTCGACGGGTCGTCGCTTGACGGTCCGGCGGCGCTGACGCTCGGGTTGGTCGACGAGGTGGACGCGTGCGCGAGCTCCGCCGCGTTGGCGCGCGCCGTTCGGTGGGCTGGACGTGATCGCGCCGCGGTTCGTGCTTGGGTGGCGCAGGTCCGCGCGTCGCAGCCGCCGCCGGTCCCCGAGGCGCTGGAGGCCTTTCTCGGCGTTTGGGGCGGGGAAGGGCACCGCGCGGCGCTGGCCGCTCGACGGCGGCGGTGAGTGCGCCACGTTGCAGGCGCGACGCGCAGGCGGGATTCGGGGCTGCAACCTTTGGCGCCGGCGGAGAAAAGTCTAGGTCGATCCCTACGGGGCGGGCGATGTCAGGGAGGCTTGACAATCCCTTGCCCGATTCGTCGGAGCGCAGCGCCATCGCCTGATGTAAAGTCGCGCAGGCTGGGGTTTCGGGGTATTCCGACCTCACCGCCGGTTGCGTAAGTGGCTCGTCGAGGGCTGCGGGTTCAAGCGCCGGCAAGGAACTCGGGACGTCTATCGCCCCGCCCAACCCGATCGAGGACAGTGCTATGGAAGGTGGACTCATCGCGCGGTTTCACTCTGGCGGCTTCTTCATGTGGCCGATCCTTGTGTGCGCCCTCATCGTCATCGCGATCTCGGCGGAGCGCTACTGGTACCTGTACCGCGTCGTCTCTGAGGACAAGCTCGGTCTGCTCAAGCGGATCAACGAGCACGTGCTGAAGGGCGACCTCCAAGGCGCGATCCGCTTCCTCGACAGCCAGAAGCAGGGCCCGCTCTCGCGCGTCCTCAAGGCTGGCCTGCTCAAGGCGCACCGCTCGGAGAAGGAAGTTCAGGCCGCCCTCGACGAGGCTTCGCTCCGTGAGGTCCCGCACATCGACAAGCGCGTCGGCTTCCTCGCGGTTCTCTCGAACGGCGCCACGCTCGTCGGCCTCCTCGGCACGATCAACGGCATGATCGGCTGCTTCGCGGCCGTCGCGAACGTCGACCCTGCTTCGAAGGCCACGATTCTCGCGGAAGGCATCTCCGAGGCGATGAACTGCACGGCGTTCGGCCTGTTGACGGCCATTCCCGCGCTCTTCATCTTCGGCATCCTTCAAGCGCGCGCGCAGCACGTGCAGGACGAGATCAACGAGTGCATCGTCTCCGAGATGAACCTCGTTCTCGCCACCAAGAAGGGCGGGGCCGCGGCCGCCAAGTGACCCCAGCCGGTCTTCGGGCCGGCCTGCACGCGGTGGACGTTCGGTCCACCGCAGCAACCCAAGCGACGCTCGACGTCGCGCGATCGGGCGAAGCCCCGAGGTGATCTATGGGTGGTGCTCTACCCGGTGGCGGCGGTGGTGGCGGTCGTGGAAAGGGTCAGAACTTTGAGCTGAACCTGGTTCCGTTCATCGACCTCCTCTCCGTCAACATCACGTTCCTCCTCGTCACGGCCGTTTGGCTCCAGATGAGCTCGCTCAACACTGAGCAGAGCATTCAGGACCCGAACGCGCCGCCTCCGCCTCCGACCGACAAGCCGCCGACACCGCCGCTGACGGTGCACATCACGGCCGATTACGTCGAAGTGTTCCGGGCGTACGAGAACAAGACCGTGGTCGCTTCGACCGGTCCTGACATGTACGACTGGGCGCAGGTGGAAGTCGCGATCGAAGGTATTCAGAAGGATATCGACGAGACCGACCCCGCCAAGATGCAGGCGACCATCATCACCGACGATGGGATTGCCTACAAGCACATGATCAAGGCGCTCGACGTGTCGCGCGACCATGGTTTGAGCAAGACGCTGCTCGGGGGTGGCCCGGCCACCACCGCGACCGCAGCGCCTGGCAAGTGAGGCGTCCGCATGTCGATTGAAGCACCGAAGCGTCGCAAGTTCTTCAAGCCGATCGGGTACCTCCGGGCCCACGCGCACGGCGGGAAGAAGTCGGTCTCTGCCGAGTTGAACCTCACGGCGATGGTCGACATGTTCACCGTCATCGTCATCTTCCTGCTGCAAAGCTTCTCCGCCAACGGCGAGATCATGGTCGTCGCGGAAGGCCTGACGATGCCGGAAGCCGTCAACGCGGCCGAGCTCAACGAGCGCGGCGCCGTCGTCACCATCCTCGACGACAAGGTCCTCCTCGAGGGCGTCGAGATGGCGAAGCTGGGCGAGATGGATCCTGCGGACGTCCGCATTCCGGCTTTGGTCGAAAAGCTGACCCAGATGCGCGAGCTCGACGAAAAGCTCAAGGCAGCGCAAGGCAAGCCGCGCAACCCGAACGAGCCCTACGAGGGGTCGGTCATCATCCAAGCCGATGAGGACGCGGACTTCATCCTCGTTCGCAAGGCCCTCGCGTCGTTGAATGAGGCGGGGTACGCCAAGATCAAGTTCGCGGTCATGGGCATCATCAGCGAGGGCGGCGAGGCCAAGGAAGAGTAGGCTGCGAGGCGCGGCTGCGCCTTTCGCTGCCTTTCGGATTGTCGAACCGCCGCATGTCGGCGGTTCTTTTGTTTTTCTCCTCCCCTCTGGGGGATGCCGGCTTGCCCCGACTGCGGTAGCATCGGGCGCGATGGAGGTTGCGATGCGCGTACAGATGTTGGCCCTTGGGCTGTTGGTCGCCTGTGGTGGGGCCTCGGAGGGTGGCGCGGATGCCGAGAAGAAGTCGACGTGCGCGTTGAGCCTCGACAACCTCGACGGCCAGAGCTTCGTCAAGGGCTCTCAGGTTGGGAAGAACCGCCAACTCGACATCCTCGCGCGCGTCCGGTTCGAAAAGCAGGGAGACGTGCTCAAGGCGAAGTACACGGTGCGTTCCTTCACGGACGTCTACACCTACACTTGTAAGCCAGAAGCGGACGGGCTGACCTGCTGGGCGGATGAGTTCGAGGTCGCGAACTACTGCCGTTCGCTCTGGGGCAACGAGAAGGCCTGCACGCCTGAGGCCGTCGCGGAGCTGACCGGGCTGACGGTGGATGAGGTTCGGCCGAAGGTCGAGGAGACCCTCGCCAACCTGAACAAGCTCTCGGGCGTCGCCAAGCATCAGGCCCGCAACGCGTTTGGCGGGGCTGGCATTCAGTTGCGTGGGCTCCTCAAGGTCAAGCTCAAGGAGAAGGAGTGCCGCCTGCTCATCTCCGATCTGTACCAAGGCATGACCAACGGCCAGCTCCGCGAGTTCGAGAACCCTGTCGGGACGTCGGACTTCTTCCAGAATACCGAACGCGACCTCGTGTTCGAGCACTGCGCCGACGGAACGTCGCTGGTGGCGCAAGCCGATGCCACCCAGCCGGCCGTTGCGGGCGCTGGTCTGCCGGAGGTCGCGGTGAACACCCCGTTCCACCTGGGTTGGGCCGGCGATCCGGCTGCGCAGCCTGGCTGCACGTACAGCCAGAAGGGCTACGTGGGCTACCTCGCGAGCGGCGCGGAGACGCCGGTGGCCGCCGGGGCCGACGGCAAGCTTGCCTGGGGGTTTGACGCGACCGTCCCCACGCCTGGCAAGACGGCGCTCCACCTCGTGCGCTACGCCGCTTGCGAGGGCAAGGAGAAGGCGGTCCTCAGCACGGCATGCACGGCGATCAACGTTCAGTGAGGCGGTTCTGCGCTGCGGCTTGACGCGCCGGGTCTCGGCCCGGTGCGATCTCGTCGCCGTTGGGAACATCCTCGCCTTCATCGAGGGCGTGCCAAGCGCGTCCTTGCCGTTCCACATCGGGCTCGTCGAGGCTCGCACGACGCGCGGTTTGGGCTTGGTCCCAGCCGGCGGGGAGCGGGGTCATCGCGACGGCGCGTCGGGCTTCCCACGCGGTGTCGCGGGCCCGTCGGCGGGTCCGTGCGCGGAGGGCGGACCACCCAGCGGCCGCGCATCCGACCAGGGCGAGGACCGTCGCGCTCCAGGTGTCCGACCATGTCGCGGCCACGCCAGCCGAGGTCACCAGCAGGAGGAGGGTCGCCGGCCCGTTCTGTGACGGGCTGGAGGAGGCGACGGAGGTCGCAACGCCCCAACGCGTCGCGTCGCGTCGGGCGTCTTCGGCGGCATCTCTGCGGGCGAACTCCGCCAGCAGGACCTCCGGCGCCCGGTCAGCGAGCGCTTGCAGGTCGTCCCAGGGACGGTTGGCGAGCGCGATCAGGGCGTGGCGCGTCGCGAGGCCTGCGTTCCGCACGACGTCGCTCGCCACCCAGAGTGGCGTGCCCCTTCGTTGTAGGGGCGTGGCGCGCGACAAGGTGGGGCCGGCGGGCGCCGATGTCGTGCGGATCGGACCGCCGTCACCCGGCGCGGGGGCCATCGTCAGCCCTTCCGCGGCAGATCCCCGAGCGGCGGGCGCGGAGGACCGGCGGGTGCGCTACCGGGGGCCGGCGGCGCTGCGGGTGGAGGGCCGGGCGGTGCAGCGGGCGGGGGGCCGGGAGGCCTCGGGGGCGTGCCGGCCACGCCGGGGGGAGGAGCCGGAGGGGGGCCCGGTGGGGCGCCCGGTGCCCGAGGAGCGCCTCCGAGGCCGGGCGGTGGCCCCGGCGGAGCCCCGGGGGGCGCTTGCGGTGGCCGCGGCGGCGCGGGCGGCGCGGCGGATGGCGCCGCAGCGCCCGGGGGCGCCTGAAACCGCAGCGTGGCGGCGAACTGACCGACGCCCGTGGATTCGGAGATCATCACGAGGCCGTACATGTCGGCACGAACGTTGAAGCTGACTTCTGCCGCCATCCCCGTCGCACGGACGACCGGCATCAACTCGGGTCCCATGTAGGCCGCGATCGCCTTGATCGCCTTGACCATGTTGTTGATCGCTTGGCGCGGGTCGGCGTCGGTGTTGGCGCTGCTCTTGGCGAACGCGGAACTCGCTGGCGCTTCGAGCAGGATCTCGGTGTCGCCGATGCGCGTGAGGTAGCTGCCCATCGTGCCTCCGTCGCAGACTCTATCGCATGGCAGGGCGCAGCGGAGCCGCGCGGCTACGAATCCTGCGTGGGTCGTGCTAGGGTGGGGCGATCGGAGGCGTCATGGCGACAGGCTTGTCCCTGGAACACATCATCTCGTTCTTGTTGGGGACGCCGATGTTTGGCGACCTCGACGCGCACGAGCTGAGCGAGATCGTGCACATCATGCAGGTGCAGTACGTGCGTGCCGACCAGATCCTGTTCCGGGAAGGGCATTTGGGCGACGCGTGGTACGTCGTGTTTGAGGGCGAACTCGAAGTTCTGGGCGGTCGCCCGACGTCGCCGCATGCGCGGACCCTCGCGCGGCTCGGCCCTGCGGCGTGCTTTGGCGAGATGTCGATCCTCGACGGTTCGCCGCGCTCAGCGTCCGTGCGCGCGGCCAAGGCGTCCACCGTCTTCAAGTTCCCGCGCGCGGACTTCCTCGACCTGCTGGACGAAGGAAATCTCGCGGCGTTTAAGCTTGTTTACCACATGGCGCGCCAGCTCGCCGTTCGGCAGCGGCAGACCACGGCGCGGCTGAACGAGCTGCTTCGTGAGCACGAGGATGTGCGTGTCCATGAGGAGTTGGCTCCGATCGTCGAAGTCGCAGCGACGGCGGAGTGATGGCGCAGGTCGACGTCGTTGCGGTGGAGGACGTTCGGCCCACACTCGTCGACGCGGCGTGGGCGCAGGGGCACGTCGAACGCGGCGGGGTGTGTGCGCAGCGGCCTGAGGAGGGGCTTCGTCTCTGCTTCGGCGCCGTTTTTGTGGACGCGGCGGGCGAGGCCTCCGAACGGTGGCTGGTCGAGGCCGATCTCGCCGTCCTTGGCGTCGGCGTGGACGCCTTGGTGGCGCAGACCGCGGCCGCGACCTGCAGGCGTTTGGGCCGTGTGGGGGACGTGAGCGTTCGCGCGGACCTCGGCCTTCGCGTGTGGCAGGGGACGGGGCGCACGGGCTGGGACGGGGGCGTTGTGCTCTGTCCCGAGGTTCTACAGCGACGCCTGCGGTCGGGCAGCGTCCGGCTCGCGAGCCCCGCGATCGGTGTGGTGTTGGCCTGGTCCGGGGGGTCGGAGCAGGGGGACCTTGCTGCGGCGGTCGGCGTTCATGAAGCGTACGTGGGCGCTGAGTTCCCCGTGAGCGATGTGGTGCTTTCGTGGGATGCGCGGGCTTGGCGCCCGTACGCGAGGGCGGGACGTTCGACGCCTCGCTGAGGCCGACGAGAAGACGAACAGGCAAAAACGAAAGACGCCGCGTCGGTAGACGCGGCGTCTGGAGTGGAGCCGAGGGGGATCGAACCCCTGACCTCAAGAATGCCATTCTTGCGCTCTCCCAACTGAGCTACGACCCCATGGGAGTTCGGCGGGCAGGCCCACCGACGCGGTGCGTTTAACGGACTGCGTTCGCGTCGGCAAGCGCGATGCCGAACCTTACGCTTGGAGATGCCCGGGGCGGGGTTCGAACCCGCACTCCCATGAGGGATGGAGATTTTAAGTCTCCTGTGTCTACCGTTCCACCACCCGGGCGTGTTCGGGGTCTAGCGCCCCGGCGCGGCGAGCGCTTGCCGCAACCGCCGCAGCGGCGGGAGCGTCTCGACCCAGCGTCCGACCTCCGCGCCCGTGGCGTCGAACAGCACGTGGGTGGGCACCGCGCGCGCCCAACCCGGGACGGCGGCCGCGGCGGCCTCGCTGGGCCGCTCCACGTCGAGGTGCATCCGGGTCCATGGCGGATCGCCCCAAGGCGCGAGCACCGCGTCGGTGAGCGCCCCACGCCGCTCGGCGACGTCGAGTTGGACGAGCACGACGTGGCCGGCCAAGTGTCGCCGCGTCCAGGTCGCCAACGTCGGAAGCTCCTCGCGGCAATCGCTGCAAGTGACGCTCCAGAAGGTCACGAGGCGAGGGCCGGCCGCGGTGTCGGACCACCAGCGCGAGAGCGTTTCCGGGGCGAGCGGCTGGGAGGGAGAAGCGAAGGCGAGGGCGATCATGGCAGTCCACATCGGATGGCCTCCAGGCGTGCGGCGTTGTAGCCTATCCTCTCGCTGGAGGTGGCGTCGTGCGTCAGGTCTCGTGCTGGATGCTCTGGGCGACGGTGGCGTGCGCGCACCGGAGCGGCCCCACGGAAGAAGAGCGGCTGGCGCTCACCGTCTCCGCCCTCGACGCGGCCTGGTCGGCCCGAGGGCGGGTCGGGCTGGAAGCGACGTCCGACCTCCTTTCGACGCTGGCGTCCGGCGATCGAGCCCAGCCTGCCGTGCGATGGCGGGAGGCCCGGTACGAGGTCGCGCACGGCCTGGCCGCATCGTCCCCGCAGGAAGCGTTGCAGGCCTTTGCTCGTGCGCGGCAGGTCGCCGCCGACTGTGTGGAGGCGACGCGGGCCTTCGAAGCCGGCCGGGGCCGCGGTCGGTCGGCGGGGGTCGAACCCGCGTGTGCAGGTTGGGCTGCCCTTGCCTCGACGCGGTGGATGGTGGCCTTCGGGGCAGACGCCGCTGCGATCGACCGCGCACGGGTACGAGACTGGGCCAGGTGGGCGGGAGACACCGAGCCGGCCGCCATGGTCGCGCTCGCCTTGCTGGAGGCGAGCCATCGCCAGGATTCGAGCGCTTTGCGGTCGCTGCCGGCAAGCGCGGCGCAGCAGGTCGCCGGGCCATGGGTCCTGTGGGAGGATGTTCGTCGCTACGACGCGGGCGCGCTTCCCCCGGCCATCCGACCGGCCACGCCGGAGGATCAGGCGGCTTGGGAACGGTCGCAAGACGTGCGTGGCTCGGCCGAGTAAAAACAAGCACAGCCAGCCTAAGGGGCTGGCCATGACGAGGCCTGGTTCTCACGTCCGTCCCCGAGAACATTCACGCCGCTGGACGGCGAGACGCTGGGGCCGACGCCCGACTAGCGGAGCGAGGGACGCGAGCCACCCTTCGCGGCGCGGCGAGCGGCGCGACGGAGGGCCTTACGGCGGCGCTTCTCCGCCAGGCGTTGCTTGAGGCGGCGCTTCTCACCGGGCTTCAGGTAGAAGCTGTTCTTCTTGATGTCCTTGCGGATGCCCTCACGCTCGACCTTGCGGCGGAAGCGACGGAGCGCCTTCTCGAACGGCTCGTTCTCGCGAACAGTGACGAGGATCAACGTGAACTCCTGGGGGGCCTGGCGCCCCAAGAAGGGCGGCGGTGGGCCGAGTGAGCAGGTGAGCAGGTAGAAGCAGGCCGCGGGGCTCAGGTGGACCAAGCGACGCGGAACGGACGCAGCACGGAAGGTGTGCGTCCAAGCCGGCGGCGCATAACCGAGCCCGCTCATCGGTGCCACCCGAACGATCGGATCCGACGGGCTTGCGTGTCTTGACCTGTGGGGTGAAGACCGCG
>JBJONI010000114.1:0-5772 GCA_046051915.1 Pseudomonadota bacterium | reverse complement strand
CTTATCCGAGCGCCACAGGCGGGACGAGGCGCGCGAGGCCGATGGCCGCCAGTCTGCGGTCGAACGCGGTGCGGGCGTCGTCGTCGGGCAGGATCGCGACCGCAACGTCGCCCCCGCCTGCCCCCGAGGGCTTCGCTGCGCCGCCGCATGCGACCGCGATCGCGGTCACCGCCGCATGCGCAGGCGTCTCCCAGTCGATGCCGGCCCGACGGGTCATCGCGCCCAGCAGGCGGTGTGCCTCTCGCAACGCGCCGATCGGGTCCGCGCCGAAGGCCTGCACGATCGCAGCACTCTCCTCGACGAACGAGGTACGAGCGCCCCATCCGAGGTACTGCGCAACACGGGGCCCCGTCGAGGCGGCGCGATCGGTCGCGATGAGGTCCACGTCGACCTTGGCAACCGAAACCGGCACCTCGCCGAGGACAAACCGCACGAAGCCACCAAACGTGCTCGCGGCGACGTCGATCCCCGAACCCGAACCCTGCACCTGTCGGTGGACCGCCGCCGCGATCGGCCACACCACCGCGGGCGACGCGTCGCGCCCGGCGGCGACCAACCCCGCGCGTACGGCGACGACGGTGGCGGCTGCGGACCCGCCAAGACCCGGCTTGTACGGGAGCGCGATCGGCACCGCGTCGGCGAACGCGTAGCTTGCGGGAGGCGCATCCACGGCTGCGAGGGCCGCTGCGACAAAGCGGTCGTCGCCCGGCGTCCGCACGGTCCGCGTGTCGCTCGGGCTGAGCTCGCAGGCGACGCCGAACGGGACGGCTGCGACCAAGGCCGGAGCGCCGTCGAGGACCGCATACTCCCCCACAACGACGGCCTTGCCCGGCGCGACGAGCCGCATCAGCCCGCCACGACCGAGGCATCAGGACCGGGTCCAAGGACATGCACGGCCTGCGCGTACGGCCGCAACGCGGCAGCGACCTCCGCGGACACCGCCCGTGGGCAGAGGACCTTGACCTGCGGACCCGCGTCCATCGTGCACCAGCACGGCACGCCATCGGCCCGCAGTCGCCAAACGGCGTGGAGCAGCGCGACCGTGCCGGGTTGCCAATACAACAGCGGCGGATCCGACGTCATCATCGCGGCGTGCATCTTGAGGGTGCTCGCCTCCATCACCCGGCCCAAGCCGGGCAGGTCCCCAGCCTGCAACGACGACAATCCCACATCGACATCCGCCTCGGCCTGCGCGACCCATGGGCCCCACAGCGGGCTCGTGAGCCGGCTGCGTTCCATGCCCTCGGTCGAGCCCACGGCCTTGCCTTCGGTGGTGACCACCGCCACCAACAGCGCCAGGTCGAGCGCCGGGTGCGGCTGCACCGGCACGCCGTGACTGTCGGCGCCGTCGTCGGCGACGCCGCGCCGCCACAGGACGAACCCGCCCCACAGCGAACGGCACGCGGAGCCGGACCCCTCGCGGGCGAGCCGCGAGAGACGGACGCGGTCGAGGTCTCCGCCTCGGGCCGCCTCGTACGCGAGCACCAACGCAGCGAATCCCGATGCCGAGCTCGCGAGGCCTGCGCCCGTCGGGAAGTTGTTGGCCGTCTCGATGCGGACCGGCGGACGACCTGGCTCCAAACGGTCGAGGAAGGCAAGCGTCCGACGGCGCTCCTTGTCGTTGGCCTCCCGTCCGCCGAACCAAACGACGTCCCGTTCGGCGTCCCGCTCCACCCGCGTCTCGGTCCGGAAGCCGTCCAACGTCAGCGACAACGACGACACCGCCGGCAGGTTTCGAACCAAGTCACGCTTGCCCCAGTACTTGACGAGCGCGATGTTCGGATGGGCGACAGCGGTGGCGAAGGTCATGTGCGGCTCGCGGCAGGCGTGGTCACAAATGCAGGAATACCGGCCTTATCTGCGGCAGCCAGAACCGGTGCAGGGTCGGTGACGAGCGCGAGGACGACGCCGCCGCCGCCCGCACCCGACAGCTTCGCGCCGTGCGCACCGGCCCCCCTGGCGAGCTCGCACAACGCGTCGAGGCGTGGGGTCGACACGCCGATGGCGCGCAGGCGGTCGTGGTTCTCGTTCAACAGCGGTCCGAGGGACACGGGATCGTCGAGATGGCGCAGCGCCGCGGTGACCAGCGACCCGATCGCCGCGAGTTCGGCGTCGATCGACGGACGGCGCGACGCGACGCCCTGAACCATCTCCCGGGTCGAACCTTTGCTCCCAGAGTCAAGCACGACCACCGACCACGTCGGACACGGCAGGGATTCGAAGACAGGCGCTGGCGACCGTTGGTACCGCAGAAGTCCGCCACGGACGGAGACCGCCACGTCGAGCCCGGACGGGTTGGCGTGAAAGACGGTTTCGAGGCGCATCGCGTGCGTGAACACCGCATCCGGCGCAGCGTGCGGCCCGAGGACGGCGCGCGAAACGGCGACGCCGAGCGACGCCGAGCTGCCCATGCCGCGACCGAGTGGCAGGCTCGATGCGATCGCAACATCCCACCCACCGTCGGGGAGCACGCTCGCGAGCGCTTCATCGAGGAGCGGGTCGCGGACGTCGCCCAGGACACGTCGAACGCCGTCGACCCGTGGGGTCAGGACCACATCGGTGCCGCGATCGACGGCGAACGCGAGGGCGGGCTGCCCATGGACCACGGCATGCTCGCCGAGCAGGATCAGCTTGCCGCTTCCGTGCCCGCGACGCTCGATCACGGCGTCGGTCCCCGCTCGGCACGCACGGCGGCGAGGGCCTCGACCGCGGCCTCGTCGGAGAAGGCATGTGCCGCACAGAGTCGTCGAACGACCTCTGGGATCTCCGAGAGCGTGGCCCCAGCGCCCGCCGCCACCGTCCGCGCGTGCATGCGCATGTGACCCGCCTGAATCCCCTCCGTCGCGAGCGCACGAAGCGCACCCAAGTTCTGAATCAGCCCGACGCTCACGGCGATGCCCGCGAGGTCGCGGGCGCTGGTGCACCCCATCAACCGAAGGTTCGCCTGCGCCTTGGGGTGGACCCTCAACGGGCCTCCCACGACACCGAACTGGGTGGGGATCTCGATGAAGCCCGCCAGGCGACCGTCCTCCCGGACGCGCCACGTCGTCATCGGTCGGTACGGGCCGTGATCGCGCGCGCACCAGGCGTGGGCGCCTGCCTCCAAGGCACGCCAATCGTTCCCCGTCGCGACCGCGACCGCGTCGACACCGTTCATCACGCCCTTGTTGTGCGTCGCGGCCCGGTAAGGGTCGGCCCAAGCGAAACGCCAAGCCGACGCGATCCCTTCGGCGACCTCGGCGCCCGAGAGCGTCTCCGTCGCCAGATGCGCGGGATCAATCGTGCACCAAGCCCGCGCGAGGCGGTAGGCGGCGAGGTTGCTCAGGATTCGAAGCCCGACCGTCTCGCCCGTGATCAGCTCGACGTGGGGCGCCAAGGCCTCCGCCACCGTGTTGATCATGTTGGCGCCCATGGCGTCGACGCAATCGATCAGGAACTGAAGGATGACCATGTGCTCGGCGGGGTAGCCCGGCTCGTCGTAGTGGAGCTTGCGCACATACATGCCCCGAATGCCACCCCCACGTGCCTCCAAGCGGGGATGGACGCTGCGCGCCACCTCGATCAACTCGGCGAGGTGCGCGTTGAGCTGTGCCGCCACGCGATCGGGGTCCTTGACCTGCACGAGCTGAACCTGCCCGATCATCACGCTGTCGTCGGCCTCGGCCGTGATGCCCCCGCTCATCCGGACGACGCGCGACATGTTCGACACCGCGGCGACCACGCTCGGCTCCTCGACGACCATCGGAACGAGCCGGTCTTGGCCGTTGACGACGAGGTTCATCGCGACGGCATTGGGCAGCTCATACGTCGAAACAACGTTTTCGACCATCGTCGCGGCGGTGGTCAGATCGAGGGGTTGGCTTCGGTAGATGTCCGCGTCGGAGGGCTCAAGGCCCCCCTCACGAACCAAGGCCAACAGCCGTTCTTGAGGGGTAAGCTTGTGGAATCCGGAGATGCGAGAGGTCGGCATGGGTCCTCGTCAGCGCCCGACGCGCCGTTGCCCGTCGTAGAACGCGTCGATGCGGTCGCCGTAACGCGCCTCAATCGCCGCACGTCGCGGCTTGAGGGTGGGCGTGAGCAAGCCGTTGTCGGGGGTGAAGTCCTCGGCCAGGACGGCAAAGCGCCGCACCTGCTCCCAAGCCGGTAGCGTGCGGTTGACGTCGTCGACGGCTTGTTGGACGAAGTGTCGCAACTGCGGATGCAGCGCGAGCGCCTCCCACGTCGTCGCGCGGACGCCCTCACGCTCGGCCCAAGCGCGCACGGCGTCTCGTTCGAGCGTCAACAGGCACCCCAGGAACGGGCGGCGGTCGCCGTGGACGAGCACCTGATGGATCAGCGGCGAGCGCGCCTTCAGCCGCTCCGCGATCATCGCCGGTGCCACGTTCCGCCCGCCCGCGGTGACGATCAACTCCTTCTTCCGGTCGGTGATCTCGACGTGACCGGTCGCGAGGATGCGCCCGATGTCCCCGGTGTGGAGCCAGCCGTCCCCGGTGAGCGCCTCGGCGGTCGCCTCCGGTTGCCCGTGGTAACCGCGCATCACCCCACGGCTACGCAGCAGGATCTCGCCGTCGTCGGCGATCTTGACCTCGCAGCCCGGGAGGGGCCGACCGACGCTCCCGAACACCAACGCGTCCGGGGTGTTGACGGTGCTCGCGGCCGAAGACTCCGTCAGACCGTAGCCCTCACAGACCACGATACCGACGGCGTGAAAGAAGCGCGCGATCTCACGGGAGAGTGGCGCGCCCCCGGAGATGAGAAAGCGAAGATCGCCGCCAAACTTGTTGCGGATGCGCTCGAACACCAACCGGTCCGCGAGCCGGTGCTGCGGCACCAACCACGGCGCCGGGGTCCGTCCGGCGAGTGTGGCCTGACTCCATTGACGCCCGACGCCGATCGCCCAGTCAAAGACAGCCTTTCTCCAAGGCCCTGACGCCTCTGCCTCGCGAAGGATCGCATCATACGCCTTCTCGAGCGTGCGCGGCACGGTCGCCAGCCATGTCGGCCGCACCTCCGAGAGGTTGTGCAGGAGGCGGTCGACGTTGCCATCGATCGCGGTCGGCACGCCGAGCCGGATGAAGGTGATCTCCATGGCACGCGCGAACACGTGCGCCAGTGGAAGGTAGAGCAGCTGGCGATCGGCCGCGTTGACGACGCCGAGCCGGTCGATCGCTTCCGCCTCGTACACCCACGCGTCGTGGGTCAGCTCCACGCCCTTGGGACGTCCCGTCGTTCCGGACGTGTAGATCAGCGTCGCGAGGTCGGTCGGCTGCAAGGTGCGCCGCAAGGCGTCAAGCGCATCCGGATGCTCGGCCAGCCAGGCGGCCCCTGCCGCTTCCAAGGCCGCGAGGGTGTCGATCGCTGACGCCTTCCACGCCTCGCTACCCTCCGCCACGGCACCGCGGCGACCTGCGCCGTCGGCCTCCGCTTCGAGGACGATCACGCGGCGCAACGACGGCACAGCAGTGAGGAACGACTGCGCGCGCTCGACCGTGTCGACGAACACGAAGGCCGCGCCGGCATCTTCAAGGATGAACTGTTGATCCTCGACTGGCGAGGTGGTGTGCATCGAGGTCGTGACGCCACCGGCGAGCAACGTACCGAGATCTGCCAGAACCCAACCGACCGACGTCGTCGCGCACAGACCCACACGGTCGCCGGTGACGAGCCCAAGGGCACGGAGACCGGCGGCGATCCGTCGTACGCGGACGTCGGCTTCAAACCACGTGATCGTCTGCCACACGCCCTGCTCGCGCCAGCGCATCGCTGCCGCGT
>JBJONI010000113.1:0-5979 GCA_046051915.1 Pseudomonadota bacterium | reverse complement strand
GGTCCAACCGTCCGCTTGGTCCGCCTCGGATCGGCCTTGGTCAGAGACGTTGCGGCTGTTCTTGGACGTGACGCGGCCGCGCGTCCTCGCGCTCGTGGTGTTCACCGGCTTGCCGGCGTTGGCGATGGGGCGTGACGGGTGGCCGCCGTTGCCGCTGGCGGTTCAAGTGCTCGTCGGTACGGCGCTTGCCGGCGGTGCGAGCTCGGCGTTCAACGCCTACGTGGAGCGGGAGTCGGACGCCTTTATGGCCCGCACCCGTCGGCGCCCGCTGCCCGCGGCCGAACTCGTCCCTTGGGCGGTGGTCGCGTGGGGTGCGCTCCTGACCCTTTCGAGCACGTGGATGTTGGCGCTCGCGGGGGGCTGGAAGGCCGCCTTCGTCAGCCTTGCGACGATCGCGTTCTACGTGTTCGGCTACACGATGTACCTCAAGCCGCGCACCCCGCAGAACATCGTGATCGGTGGTGCGGCAGGGGCCACGGCGCCGCTGATCGCGTCGGCTGCGATCGACGGGGTGATCACCCCTGCGGCATGGATCTTGTTCGCGATCATCTTCCTGTGGACGCCCCCGCACTTCTGGGGCGTCGCGCTCGTGCGCAAGGAAGAGTACGCCGCGGCTGGGCTGCCGATGATGCCGCATGTCGTCGGCGACCAGGGCACGCGGTGGCGAAGCCTCGGCTACACGCTGGCGCTGCTCGCGGTCACCGCGCTACCCGTCGCGCTCGGCGATCTCGGGTGGGCGTACGGCGCGTCCGCGGTGGTTTTGGGCGTGTGGTTTCTCTTCGTGGTGGCCCAGTCGCTCGCTGAGCGTACGCCTGCGGCCGATTGGCGAGTTTTTCGCGTGTCTATCGTCTATTTGACGCTCCTTTTCCTCTCCATGTTGTTGGATCTCTCCCTTCCTTGGGGGTCCCTGTGATGAACGTTTCCTTCCCTCGTCGCGACGCGTCGAGCGGCTCCCTCGCCCAGTGGGCGCTGTGGCCCGCGAGCGCCGGCTTCCCCTACACCACGACCGACCCGGTGACGGACTTCGGCCAAGCCACCCACGACTTGTACGCCACGATCACCTACATCGTGCTCGTGATCTTCGTGCTGGTGTCGGCGCTGCTCGCCTATACGCTCGTCACGTTCAAGGACGATGGCAAGCCGGGCAACCCTGAGCAGATCCACGGCAACCTCACGATGGAGATCGGGTGGACGATGCTGCCGGTCGCGATCATCCTGTTGATGATCGTCCCGACGATCCGCACGATCTTCAAGATCGCGGACACGCCGCCCGTCGGTGCGTTCGATGCCTCGGGCAAGGTTCTCCTCGATGAGGCGGGCAACCCCGAGAAGCCGACGGTCGAGATCAACGTCATCGGCAAGCGCTGGTGGTGGGCGTTCGAGTACCCGCAGCTCGGCATCACCACCGGCAACCAGATGAACTTCCCGGTCGACCGTCCGGTGTCGCTGTACATCACCTCCGACACGGTCATTCACAGCTTCTGGCTTCCGCGCGTCGGTGGCAAGCGCGACGCGGTGCCCGGGCGCGTGAACCGGATCTGGTTCAACTGGGACAACGCCAAGGCCCCGGTCGCCCAGGGCAAGCCCGAATGGGTCCGTGGCGAGTGCGCGGAGTACTGCGGGGAGGCGCACGCGTTGATGCGGTTCGAGACGCTGGCGATGGCCGGCGCCGACTTCGACACGTGGGCGACCGAGATGAAGAAGCCGCTCGCGACCGATGGCGATGGCGCCAAGGCGTTCGCGGAAGCGGGCTGCATCGGCTGCCACATGGTCGAGGGCGTCGACGGCGCGGTGGGCAAGCAGGGGCCCGCGCTCACGGCGTTCGGTGACCGTCGTTACCTCGCGGCCGGCGTGCACGACATGTACCCGGGTGGCACGACCGACACGGCGAAGGCCAAGGAGTTGCTGGTCCAGTGGATCACCAACCCCAACAGCCTCAAGCCCGGCACCACCAAGTCGGCCAACCCGAGCCGCGCCCTCGACGGGATGAACATCCCCGCCGACGCGAATGGCAACGGCATCCTGGAAGAGTCTGAGTTCCCGAAGGCCAAGGTCGAGGCGATCGCCGACTGGCTGTTGGCGATGAAGACCTCCTTCCCGCTCCGCTGAGTCCCCTGAACTTTAAGACACGAGGCACCCATGGCGACCCTTACCGCACCCGCCGCCGATGTCCTTTCAGGGCAGCACGCGGCCGCTCACCACGAAGAGGAGGACTCCTCCCTCTGGTCGTGGATCACCACGGTCGATCACAAGCGGATCGGCAAGCTCTACCTGTTCTCGGCGCTGTTCTTCTTCGGACTCGGGGGCCTTGAGGCCCTGATCATCCGCACGCAGCTCGCGTTCCCGGAGAACAACTTCATCTCGGCGCAGACGTACAACGAGATGTTTACGATGCACGCCACGACCATGATCTTCCTCTCGGTCATGCCCATGTCGGCGGCGTTCTTCAATTACTTGATCCCGCTGCAGATCGGGGCGCGCGACGTCGCGTTCCCGCGCGTGAACGCTCTGTCGTACTGGGTGTTCCTGTTCGGCGCGCTGTTCATCAACGCCTCGTTCCTGTTCAACGCGTTCCCCGATGGCGGCTGGTTCGGCTACGCCAACCTGACCTCGGCGAAGTACAGCCCGGGCCCGAGCATCGACTTTTGGTTGATCGGCCTGATCATCCTCGGCAACGCGTCGATGATGTCCGGGTTCAACTTCATCACCACGATCCTCAACCTCCGTGCGCCGGGCATGACGCTGTTCCGCATGCCGATCTTCACGTGGATGAGCTTGGTGGTGCAGTTCCTCGTCGTCATGAGCTTCCCGATGATCACGGTGGCGCTCGTGCTGTTGATGATGGACCGCAACTACGGGACCAACTTCTACTTCCCGACGAACGGCGGCGACCCGCTGCTGTGGCAGCACCTGTTCTGGCTGTTCGGTCACCCTGAGGTCTACATCCTCATCCTCCCCGCGATGGGTCTCGTCTCCGAGGTCCTGCCGACGTTCGCGCGCAAGCCGCTGTTCGGCGCGCCGTTCGTCGTCTTCTCCGGCATCATGATCGGCTTCGTCGGCTTCGGCGTGTGGTCGCACCACATGTTCACCGTGGGTCTTGGGCCGGTGGCGGACGCCGCGTTCTCGACGACCACGATGATGATCGCGGTCCCGACGGCCGTGAAGATCTTCAACTGGATCGCGACCCTGTGGGGCGGCAAGATCCGGTTCACGGCGGCGAACATCTACGCGATCGGGTTCGTCTTCCTGTTCACGATCGGAGGCCTGTCGGGCGTCATGCACGCGAGCCCGCCGATCGACCTTCAACAGCAGGACTCCTACTTCATCGTCGCGCACTTCCACTACGTGCTCGTCGGTGGCGCGTTCATGGGCTTGCTGTCCGGCATCTACTTCTACTGGCCGAAGATGTACGGGACGATGCTCAGCGAAGGGCTCGGCAAGCTCGGCTTCTGGACGATGTTTGCAGGGATCAACATCACGTTCTTCCCGATGCACTTCCTCGGCGCGATGGGGATGGCCCGCCGTACGTGGCAGTACCCGGTGGGCGTGGGCTTTGAGTTCTACAACCTGATGGCCACGGCCGGCGCGTACTTGATCGCGATTGGCTTTGCGATGAACCTGTGGAACTTCGTGAAGACGGCGGCCTTCCCGGCCTCGGCCCCGAAGGCCCCGGCGGACCCGTGGGATGCCGCGACCCTGGAGTGGTCGATCCCGACCCCGGTCCCGCACTACAACTTCGCGCGCCTTCCGACGGTGCACTCGGATCGCCCGTTCTGGGACGAGAAGCACGAGGGCGGACCGGCGGTCAGCCAGGCCGTGATCGCGGGCCCTGGGCCGCACCACGTCGCCATGCCGCCGAGCAGCTTCTGGCCGATCTTGGTCGCGGCGGCTCAGGCGGGCTTGTTCATCGCGTTCCTCGCCGGCCGCGGCACGTGGGATGGCGCCGCCTTCCACATGGAAGCGCTCAAGACCCAGTTCATGGTGCAGGTGCCGTTGGCCCTCATCCAGCTCTTCCTCCTCCTCGCCTGGATCCGTGAGGACGACTCGCCCCGCTGAGTCGCTTCCGCGTCCGCCCGCCCCGTTCGCGCGGGGCGGGAGACCCCTTCAGGAGTCCCCATGTCCGCGCACGCTCCCGCCGAGGCCCACGCCCACGGCACCGCTGAGTTCGACGAGCATCACTGGACGAGCCTTGGGCTCGACCACATGAAGTTGATGTTCTGGGTCTTCCTCGGCTCCGACTGCTTCCTGTTCGGCACGCTGATCGGCACCTACATGTCCTACCGGGGCCAAAGCCTCGTGGGGCCGTACCCCCTCGACGTGTTCAGCGTCGAGGTCACGTCGATCTCGACCTTCATCCTGCTGATGAGCTCTTTGACGATGGCGCTCGCCGTGCTGTTCGCCAAGACGGAGCGGCTCGGTGCCGCCGTTGGGATGATGCTGGCGACGGCGGCCCTGGGCTTCTCGTTCGTCGGCTTCCAGATGTACGAGTTCAGCCACTTCTACCATGAGGGCCTCACCCTGCAGGGCAACCTGTTCGGTTCCACCTTCTACACGCTCACGGGCCTGCATGGCACGCACGTGGCCGTCGGCGTCCTGTGGCTCTGCCTGCAGAGCCTGTGGTTGGCCAAGGGCTGGATTCGCGGGGACGTGGGGACGTCGGTCGAGGTCACTGGCCTCTACTGGCACTTCGTCGACATCGTCTGGATCGTGATCTTCACCCTCGTCTACCTGCTGGAGTACGTCCAATGAGCGCGACGACGCACAGCCACGGCGAGCATGCGCATCGCCCCGTTTGGCACTACCTCGTGGTGGCCGCCTTCCTCACGGTCCTCACGTTCATCGAGATCGGCCCGCTCTTCGAGTGGTACAACATCCCGGCGCCCGTCCTGCTCGCGCTGAGCGTGGTGAAGTTCATCACGGTCGTCGCGCTGTTCATGCACCTGTGGGATGACGCCCCGATCTACACCCAGCTGGTCGCGCCGCCGCTGATCGGCGCTGGCCTGATGGTCGGCGTCCTGATGCTGCTGTTCTGGGGCTACGCTCCGTCGCCGCGCAACGACACGACCGCGCTGCAGGAGCGCTACTGGACCGACTACAGCGGCCAGTGCACGTCTTGGCTGCGCAGCCACGTGTCGAACCGCTGGTACTGCGCCTCGCCGGCGATCGACGCCGAGCGCGTGATCACCCAGAACAAGCCGGCCGAGGCCCCCAAGAAGAAGCTGGATTGGTCGGTGGACGGCAAGTCGCCCGACGAGGCGAAGGCGATCTTGGTCGAGAAGGGCAAGGGGCTGTACGAGGCCAATTGCCAGGCCTGCCACCAGCCGACCGGCGCGGGCGTCCCGGGCGCGTTCCCTCCGCTCGCGGGCTCGGACTTCATCGACGATGCGGACAAGCACGTCAAGATCGTCCTGAACGGCTTGAACGGCCCGATCACGGTCAACGGCGCGTCGTACAACGGTGCGATGAACAACTTCAAGCAGCTGTCGGACGCCGAGATCTCGGCGATCATCACCTACGAGCGCAACAGCTGGGGCAACGCGATGGGCACCGTGATGCCTGAGCAGGTCGCGAAGAACCGCTGAGGTCTGGAGGCTGAGACCGACCGGTGGCTCCATGCCGCGGCCGGGAAGGGGCGGCGCCAACGTGCGTCGCCCTTCGTCGTTTTTGGGCGCGGAACGTGCCTAGGAAGCGCTGGCGACGACGCCGTGGGCGTGCTCGGTTAAACCTGAGGGACGGAGGCCCGATGTGGGCGCTGTGGACGCTGTGGCAGGCTGCTGAGGCACATACGGGGGCTGTCCCGGTGCGCGGCGTCTACGACTGGTCAAACCTGCCGGCGGCGGCCCCCGACGCCTGGTGGGTGTGGGAGTTCTACCCGAGCGTCGTGCTCGGGTGCTTGGCGTTTTCGGCGGCGTATGAATGGATGGCCCGCGTCGGTCGTGTGCGCTGGGCACTGAGCGACGTGGGACCCACGTCGCGGGA
>JBJONI010000112.1:0-3209 GCA_046051915.1 Pseudomonadota bacterium | reverse complement strand
CCGCTGAGGTCGCCGCCACCGAGGCCGCAGGGGACCTCGATGTCGTCTCCTCGTACGACGACGACACGACGACGCTCTCCCTGACCGTGCCGAAGAGCCAGATCGGAGACGGTTTGGCCCTGTTCGAGGACGTGTTGCTCCGCCCCGCGTTCCCCGACCGCGAGTTGAAGCGCTGGGTCCGCGACACCAAGGACGAGCTCACGGCCTACGCCCCTACGAACCTCCGTTCGGTGTACAGCTACGCTTGGACCCACGCTTGGGCGGCCGCTGGTTCTCCCGACGACCGTCGTCCAGACCTCAACGCCCTCGCCTCGGTACGGCGCACCGATCTGTTGGCGCTGCACCAGACCTTGCTCGACGAAGCCCCAGTGCATGCTTGGATCACCGGTGACCTGACCGAGGCCGAGGCCCGCGAGGCGTTCACCGGCGCGGGATGGTGGTCGAAGATCGGCGTCGAAGGTGCACCCGAGGCGCCTGCCTCGCGCACTCACCTCGCCGCGAACGCGGTGATCGCGGTCGACCTGCCGACAGCAACGCAAGCGATCGTCGGGGTCGTTCTGGAGGCGCCGTCCCGAACCGACGCCGACCGCGCCGCGTTCGCCCACGCCAGCTACGCGCTCGTCGGCCCGTTCCTGTCGCGGCTCAACCGCAACCTGCGTGAGGACAAGGGTTGGACGTACGGCGTCGGCGGTTCGTACCAACCGGGCCGGGCCGATGGCACATGGTCGGCGCGCGGCACCTACACCGCCAGCAACGTGACCGGCGTGCTGCGTGAGATGCAGGCCGAGCTGCACGCGTTGGCGGCGGGTGGGCCGACGGCGGACGAGATCGACGCGAACGTCCGCGAACAGGTCACGTCGTACAACGACGCGATGCTCGACGCCGGCTCCGCCATGGCCTGGTACGCCGCAGGGGTCCCATTCGACGAGACCATCGCCGACGCCGCAAAGCGTGTCGAGGCCCTGAGCGCCGTCACGCCCGCGCAGGCATCCGACGTCGCGGCGCGCTGGTTCGCCGACGACGCCCCTAGGCTGATCCTGGTGGTTGGCCGTCGCACCGACGTCGAACCCCAACTGACGGCGGCCGGCCTGACCGCGACATGGATCACGGCGGCGGACGCGGTGCTCGGACGGTTCGATGCCGTCACCGTCGAGCAACCGATCGCATCCCCATCGGCGCCATGACCGGCGACCATCGCCCCTCCGCGGCCCGGTGGGCCCTCCTGCTCCTCGGCGCGGCCACGTGCGGCGCCGGGGGATGGTGGTTCGGCCAACGATCGGCGACGTCCACGCGCGCGGCGCCGCTCAGCGATGCCGACCTGCTGGCGATCGACCTGCCCGTTGTGGAGCCGCCGCCTGGTATGACGTCGGACGAGCTCCGGATCGCGTGCCTCCCCTACATGCGGAGCACCGCCACCTCGCTCTCGGAGGCCCAGACACGCGTCGAGGCGCTCCTCGTGCGGGTCGCCGACAAGGAGAGCGAGGTCGAACGCCTTGAAGCCGCCCTTCGCGAAGCCGGCGCGGTCCCGCCACCCCCAAGCGCTGCCGAAGCGTCCGACCTCGGTCGGACGACGCCGGAGTTCGGCATGGCAGGACAGCTCACCCGCGCGCGCTCCGAACTCGCTCAGCTGAAGCTGGAGCTGCAGGAGGCGGTGGCGTCGCGCAGCGGCCTCGAGAACGCCCTGACCGCCGCGCGCGCCGATCTGGCCGCCACCCAACAGCGCTTGGTCGCGGAGGAGCGTCGCTCCGAGGACGCCCGGGAGGACGTCTACCAACAGACCTGGGATCGGTTCCAGACCGATGCGAAGCTCACCCTGTGCGCCGAGGGGTCGAGGAGTGCGATCGAGCGGTGCCGGGTCGCGGTCGAGGGAGCATTGCGCCCCTACGAGCGACGCTTCAAGGCATGCAGCCGCGCCGGTCAAGCGGCGCCAGAGCTCCGTTTTGAGCCCACGACGGCGCTCCCCTTCGCCGTCCGCATGGACATCGGCGACGCCGCCGCACGCGGGTGGCAGCTCGTGTTCTGCGACAACAACCTTCCCGAGGCGCCCCGCTAGGCCTCCTCTGCCGGCGCGCTGAACTCGAGCGTGACGGGGTCGACGCCACAGGCCTCGACGGCGTCCATCACCCACAACGGTGGCTTTGCGACGAGGTGCAGCAGCCTCCCAGCCGCCAACCGAACCGCTGGTAGCGCGTGCCAGACGGCGCCGCCGAGGAAATGGGCCGCGTCGAGGTCGACCGCGTCGTCCTCTTCGAGCCAAGCGCGACACCGAGCGCAAGCGAGCAACGTCCGTTCGGGCGTGGGCTCCGATGGGAACGGTGCGAGCTCGAACAGGCGCGGCGAATCGCGTCCGCCGCACAACTCACACACCGATCGCGCACGGCGCGTGATGTCCTTCCCGAGCACGCCGACGCTGGCGCGCTGTTTCACACGGCGTGCCATGCGCCCCCCGCCGTTGCCGTAGCCGCGTTTCCGTCAAGGCGCCAAGCGGCTACACCCGAGACGTCGGTCCCGCGAGCGCAGAAGCCAACAGCAGGCCTGCTGCGAGGCTCCCAGCCGCGAGGCCCATCCCGAACAGCAACGCGATGCCGGGGAGGACGTCCCCCGACAACAACGCGGCGACGCTGCGGAACCCGACGGCCCCCGGCACCAACAGCAAGACGCCCGGCACCATCGGCACGATCACCGTCCGGCCCGCAAGGCGTCCCCACACGTTGGCGTACAGGCCCACCCCGAGCGCCGCGACGCCGGCCCCGAGCGAAGGGCCGAGAGGGGCACCCAACTTGGCGCCGAGCCACGCCACCGCGCAGGAGATCATCACCCAAGGCAGGTCCCGCCGACGCGCGTTCAGCAGGACGGCGAACGCCAACGCAGCCGCGACGACGGCGACGGGCGCCCCCCAGTCGGGGAGCGCCCGCTCGGACGCGCGGGGCGCGAACCCCTCGCCAACCACGGCGTCGGCAGCGCCGACGCCGATCACCAGCTCGAACAACGCGAGCAAAGCTCCGGCGACGCGATGGGTCCCCGACGCGAGGTGCCCAGCCGCCACCTCGATCCAACCCACGGTCAGCGAAAGGCCGGGCAGCAGCACGATCGCTCCGCAGACCGTCACCCGGAGGGCGTCTTGCGCCCAACCGTGCCGGACGGCCGTCATCGCCATGACCGCTGCGAGAAACGCGCCGACCGGCCGGCGCAACCGCTCCATGCCCGGA
>JBJONI010000111.1:0-9062 GCA_046051915.1 Pseudomonadota bacterium | reverse complement strand
TGTCGACGCCAAGGTCGGCTTCGAGGTCCATCCCCTCGCTCAGCATCTCGACGGGGTAGCCCGTCTTCTCCGCCACCACCGCGAGCATCACCGCGCCGACGTCCGCCCCACCCGACGCCTTCGCCGCAGCGGGTGCTGCCACGGGAGCCGCGGCGATCGGGGCGGGCACGACCGCAGGCGCGGCGGAGACCGGACCCACCGCGGCCACAGGCGCGGCGACGATCGGAGCTGGGGCCGTGACGCGCGGCGGAGCCGGTGCCTGGGCAGGAGCCGGAGGCGGAGCCGCCACGACGGCAGGCGCGGCGACCGGGACGGTGTAGGCAGGGGCCACGGGCGCGGGGGCCGCCCACACGGGCGCGGCGGCTGGGGCAGGCGCGGGCAGCGTCACGGGCGCGCCCATCGCCGCCGCGAGGCCACGAAGACCGGTCTCCGCGGCGTGAAGGTACGCGGTGTGCGTGGTCGCCATCGACGCCTGGAACGCTGCGTGCGCCGCGGCTGTCTGCGTCTGCAGTTGGAGGAAGGCTGCGACCCAAGCGTCATGCGCGTGACCGCCCGAGAGCACGTTGTTCGATGCCATGGGATCTTCTCCACCGTATGCGACTGGGGTTGCGACCGGAACTTCGACGACGCGCTCGACCTCGATGACGCGCTCGACCTCGACGATGCGTTCCACTTCGACGATCTGAGGGGCTCGCGGGCCGTTGGGGCCAGGCAGCGTCTCCCCATGCTGGGGCGGGTAAGGCCGACCCAGGTTGCCGCCGTTCATCGGAACGGCCAGCTTCGGCTTGGGAACCGTCGCAGGGTCGACAGGGACGCGGAACCCCGCGAAGACGCTGGACCATGCCACGTCCACGCCCGCAAGCCACAGGGCGCCAAGCCCTTGAAGGAACGTGGTCACGCCGCACCGACCCTTGCGGTCGAGCGTCACGATACGCGCGGGTCGGCCGGCGAGTGTGCGCTCGACCATCCCGGAGAGCGCGTGCCCGGGGCCCACTTCCACGAAGGTCCGGACCCCGGACGCGTACATCGCCTCGATCGTCTCCACGAACCGCACCGGTCCGGCGAGCTGCCGGCCGAGGACGTCCCGGGCGTCGCCCGCGTAGGCCGCACCGGTGTTGTTGGCGTAGACCGGCAACTGCGCAGGCCGGAACGTGAACGCGTCGAGGCAGGCGCGGAATCCGGCCGCGGCGCCGGCCACGATCGGCGAATGGAACGCCGTCGCGACCGCGAGACGCTTCGTCTCGATCCCGTCCTTCGCAAGCGCGGCCTCCGCCGCAGCGATGGCTTCGGTCGGGCCCGACAACACCACCTGCACGGGGTCGTTGTGGTTCGCGACCACGACGTCGAGCCCGTGTCGGGCGAGCGCCTCGTCAACCAGCGGACGTGCCGCCTTGCACGCCGTCATCGCGCCGGGCGTCGTGGCCGCTGCGGCCATCGCGGCGCCGCGCGCGAACGCGATGCGGACCGTGTCGGCCGTATCGAGGACGCCAGCGGCATGCAGCGCGAGCACCTCACCGAACGAGTGGCCGGCGGCGGCATCCGGGCGGACGCCCGCAGCGGTCAACAGCGCGAGCTGGCTCAAGCTGACGAGGCCGATCGCAGGCTGGGCCCGGTCCGTCAGCGTCAGCGTCGCCGCTTGGGCGGCACGGCTCTCGTCGTCAAACACGGGCGGCGGGAACACCGTCCGGTCAATCGGCGCGACGCCCTCTGGCGTCCATGCGCGCGCAGCGTCCCACGGCGCGATCGCGGCGTCGAACGTGCGGGCGAGCCCGCCGCCCATGTCGACATACTGCGACCCTTGCCCAGGAAAGAGGAACCCCACGCCACCCGGTGCCGCGCCGAGCGACCAGCCGGAGCCGTCGGGGAACGAGGCCCCCTCCGAGGGGTTGCTCCGGATGCGTTGCGCCACCGTGCGCAGCGACGCGGCAAGCGCCTCCCCCGTGGCGCCGATCGCCACCAAACGAGCCGGCCCCTCGCCGGGGGCTTGCTGCGAGGCGTACACGGCGTGGGGGAACCCACCCTTCGCGCTGGCCGCAGCCGCCACGGCGTCGGCCCTCTCGGCGAGGTCCGCCGGGGTGGAGGCGGCGAGAGCGACGACTTCGGTCGCAAGGACCCGGCGCCTCAAAGCGCGCCCCGGCCCTGCGTAATCCTCGACCGCGAGGTGGAAGTTGGAACCCCCGAACCCGAAGCTCGACACGCCGGCGCGGCGCGGGTGATCCGCCCCTCGGACCCACGGACGGGCGGCCGTGTTCAAGTAGAACGCGCTCTTCTCGATGCCAAGCCGAGGATCGGGACGATCCACCTTGATCGTCGGCGGCAGGGTCGCGTGCAGCAGCGACATCACCGCCTTGAACAGGCCGGCTGCGCCCGCCGCGGCCTTTGTGTGGCCGATCTGCGACTTGACGGAACCGAGCGCACACCAGCCGGTCTCCTCGCGGGCGTCGTTGAACACCAACTCAAGACCGTGGAACTCCGCCGCATCGCCCGCGCGCGTGCCCGTGCCGTGGGCCTCGATCAGCTCGACCGTGGACGCCGGGAAGCCGGCGCTCTCGTACGCACGGCGGATCGCGCGGGCCTGGCCCTCAGACACCGGCGCGTACACCGACTTCGAGCGCCCGTCGCTCGACGTCCCAACGCCGCGAAGCACGGCGTAGATCGTATCGCCGTCGCGCTGCGCGTCCTCCAAGCGACGCAACGCGAACATCGCGAGGCCTTCGCCGAGGAGCGTACCGTCGGCCTTGTCGGAGAACGGCCGACAGTCCCCCGTGCGGCTCAGCGCCGGGGTCTGGGTGAAGCACATGTGCATGAAGATGCCGTTCATCGTGTCGACGCCACCCGTCACGACCATGTCGGACTGTCCGAGCCACAGCTCGTTGGCGGCCATCGCGAGGGCCGAGAACGTCGAGGCGCACGCCGCGTCGGTCACACAGTTCGTGCCATGCAGGTCCAGGCGGTTCGCAATGCGGCCCGCGACCACGTTGCCGAGGAGGCCCGGGAACGTCGCCTCCTGCCACTCCGGAAAGTTGGCCGAGATCCGATCGCACGCGGCTTGAACTTCGTCCTCGGGAAGCCCGGTCTCCCGGAGGGCCTTGACCCAAATCGGCCGCTGCAACCGACTGACCATGTCGCCGAGCAGCTCCTGCGCCGACGTCACGCCGAGGATGACGCTGACCTTTTCCTTGTCGAGATGCGCGAACTGACCACGGGTCGCGTCATCGAGCACCCGCTGCGCCACGATCAGCGCAAGCAGCTGCGCGGTGTCGGTCGCAGGGAGGATGCTGGGAGGGATGCCGAACGCCAGGGCGTCGAAGTCGACGTCACCGAGGAATCCGCCGCGGGTCGCCCAGGTGCGGTCCTGTTGGTGAAAGTCAGGGTGGAAATAGTCTTCGGTGCGCCACCGTTTCGGGTCGATCGGGCCGATCAGGTCGCGGCCAGCGAGGATGTCGCGCCAGAAGCCGTCCTCGTGGTCGGAACCGGGGAAGATGGCGCTGACGCCGACAATGGCGAGGGGCGGGAGCGTCGACATGCTGGAGTCTCCGGGGCGTGCGAGGACGGTCAGAGCGCGAGGCGGCGAGGCGCGACGTGGAAGGCGGACGCGGGCAAAGGAGCGCCGAACGTCCGCAGTTGGTGCGCGCGCGTGAGGTTGGCGGCGCCTTCGAGCAGGTTCAGGGCGATCGGGACCACCCGCCGCTCTGCGGGCTCCGCGAGGAAGGTACCCGCCGTCCAAGCGTTGAAGGCGCCCATCGCTGGGCCACACCAGACTTGGTAGTCCAACAATCGGCTCGGCTCGCCAGCGATCGCCCAGCGGGAGCTCAGGCCGAGGTACCATCGGAAGCACAATGCCATGCGCACCTTGCCGTCGGCCTCGGCGCGCGCGAGCTCCTTGGGCTCACGAACTCCCCAGAAAGCACGTGTTTCGGCCCAGATGTCGTCGAAGGGACGCCCGAGCACCCGCTTCTCCAGGTGGTCGCGCTCGGCGGCCGGGATCGCTTCCCATGAGGGGTACTGGACGTAAACCTCGTAGAGCTTCTGCGCGCGCGGGCCAAACATCGTGCCGCGCTTGAGGACCTGCACCTTGACGCCGAGCTCGAACATGTCGGCGGCCGGCGCCATCATGACGTCGGCGAGCCCCGCTTGGGCCAACAGCTTCTTGCCAGCCTCGGAGAGCCCCGATTCCACGGCCGACTGGTTCACCGAGCCGGTCAGCACGTACGCGGCGCCCATCGCGAAGGCACCGGCGACGGCATCCGGCGTCCCGAGGCCGCCCGCGGCCCCCACCCGGATCGGCCGCGTGTAGCCGTGCTTGGCGGCGAGCTCGTCACGGAGTTGGCGGATCGTCGGGAACAACGAGGGCAAGGGGCGGTTGTCGGTGTGCCCGCCCGAGTCGGACTCGGCGGTGACGTCCTCCGCGACCGGCAGCCGGGCGGCGAGGTCGGCCTCGGCCTGCGTGAGGCGCCCGTCCCGAACGAGCTGCGCCAGCAGGTCGCCCGGGGGCGGGGTCATGAAATGCCGTGCGACCTCGGGACGGCTGATCTTCGCAAACACGTGGTTCTGACGGACGACCTCGCCGTTCTCGATCCGGACCCCCGAAAACGCGTACCGGACGATCGCGGGCGTGAGGCCCATGTAGGCCGACGCGCTGACCCGACGGACCCCGTGCCGGACGTACATCTCAGCAACCGCGTTCTCGAGGCTCGGTTCGCTCGGGCTGTGGATGAGGTTCGACCCCCAGGGCTGGCCCTCCGTGAGGGCCTCGCGAATGCGGACGAGGTTCTCCTCGACGCGCGGGGCGCTGAGGCCAGCGGCGCCAAAGAACCCAATCATGCCCGCCTTGCCCATCGCGATCACGATGTCCGCGGTGCAGATGCCGTTCGCCATCGCACCCGCGATGTACGGGAACCGCAGCCCGTGGGCCTCGCCGAACGATCGGTCGCCGAGCCACTCCGGGTAAATCGCCGGCGCCACGCCGAGGAGTTCGTACGCCCCCCCCTCCGCCGGCTGGCCTCCCCAGGCGACCCCAACGGCGCCGGTGGACGGGTCTCGAACCACCGCGACCGGCTCGCGGATACGATCGACCGCGGAACGCAGAGAAGCGGCGTCAAAGCCAACTTCACAACCGGAGTGGGCGGCGTAACGCCCCACGGAAGGAAACCCTGCGCCAGCCTCTGCGGCCATCCGACCCTCCTACACGAGAGGGGGGTCTACCGAAGTGACCGCCGCGATGTGTCATCGTTCGGTCACCGCGCGCGAGTCGGCGTCGGCGGGGCCTTGCCGGGGAGGCCGCCAACGGCATACAGGGTCACGATTTCGCGAGGACACCATGGCACGTTCCCTCTTCCGCTTTCCGTCTGCTTCGTTCCTTCTGCTGAGCCTCGTTGTCGCCACGGGCTGCAAGAAGTGCGGCGGTGACGACGACGACAACACGCCCGACGTCGTGACGCCGCCTGTGATCGAGACGATCCAGGTCTCGGGCAACAGCCCGTCGACCGCAGCGCCGAACACCGACCTGAGCGTGACGGTGTACGGTGCGGGGTTCAAGGCCGGCGATGCCATCCGCCTGCGTGGTGACGACGGGGCCGTTCGCACGGCCGACGCGGTGGTCGAGGCCGCCGACCGCCTCAGCTTCACCTTCCCGGGAAGCGCCGAGGGGAGCTACGCGCTCACGGTGACCCGTGGCGCCACCACCTCCAACGAGCGCACCCGCGCGATCACGGTGTTGGCCGCGGTCGACAAGTCGGGCGCGTGCCCGTCCGCCACGGTCTACTTCGACACCAACGTCTACGCGCTCAGCACGGACGCGAAGGGCGCCCTCACGCAGGCCGCGTCCTGCTACGCCGGCTCCTCGGCGACGGTCAACCTCGGCGGCCACGCCGATCCGCGCGGCACGACGGAGTACAACCAGACCCTGTCGGAGAAGCGCGCGAACGCCGCGAAGTCCTACCTCGCGACCCAGAGCGTCCCCACGGAGCGCATGAACGCCCAGGGCTTCGGTGAGACGGCGCTCGTCGACGACGGCAACGACGAAGCCGCTTGGGCGAAGAACCGCCGCGTCGAAGTCTCGAACACCAAGTGATCCCGGGGGCTCGTCCCCCATCAGCGTTGGAGCTCCCCTTGTCGCTCGTCCCTGTTCACGGCGGACTCGCCGCGCCCGTTGACCGCCGCCTTCCCTTCTCGCAGAAGAAGGCTCTCCTCGCCGAGGCCGCCGGTCTGCCGACGATCGCCGTGACCGAGGCCGACCTCGCGACCGTGCACCGCATCGCCGACGGGACGCTCTCGCCGTTGACCGGCCCGATGAACGAGGACGCCTGGAACCGCGTCCTCGACACCCAGACCATCCTCTCGAACGGCGACGCGTACGCTTGGACGATCCCGCTCGCGCTGCCGATCACCGACGAGGAGGCGGGCCAGCTCCGCGTTGGCGGCAAGGCGGCGCTCGTCGGTCCAAGTGGCGACGTGATCGGCTTGTTGACAGTCGGCTCGGTCTACGCCTGGGACAAGCCGCGGTACCTGAAGTCCGTGTACCGCACCGATCGGACCGACCATCCGGGCGCTGCGATCGCGACGAACGACGCACGGACGCAGCTCGTCGGCGGCGAGATCTGGGCGCTCCGTCCGACGCCCAACGCCGCGTATGGCCAGTTTGTCCTCACGCCGGCACAGACCCGCGCCTTGATCGCGGACCGGGGCTACGAACAGGCCCTCGCGTTCCAAACCCGCAACCCGCTGCACCGCGCCCACGAGTACGCGCTCGTGTACGGCTGTGAGACCCTCACCCGGACCGGAAAGTACACGGGTGTCATCCTCAACCCCCTCGTCGGGCAGCTCAAGGGCGACGACATCGACGCGGCGACGCGGATGCGCTGCTACCAGATGCTGGTGAGCAAGCGCCTCCTCGGTCAGGGCGACGCTGACACCGCCTTGTGGTCCTCGGTGGGCTACGACATCAACGACGTGTTCCACCTCGTCGGGCTCGACATCAAGATGTTCTACGGTGGGCCGTCCGAAGCGGTCATGCACGCGATTTACCGCCAAAACCATGGCTTCTCGCACATCGTGATCGGACGCAAGCACGCGGACGCACCGTACTTCGACGGCAGCGCGATCTGGGGTGACTTCGACGCCCAAGAGATCTTCGACGCGCTCCCCGGCAAGCTCGCGACGAAGCCGGTCAAGGTCGGATTCGCTGCCTACTACGACAGCATCGGCCGCGTGGACCTCACCGAACTGCACGCCGACGAGAAGCCCTACAGCATCAGCGGCACGAAGGTTCGAGAGATCCTCGTGAGCGGCGAGCACCCCGACGCCCGCATCCTCCGCCCTGAAGTGGCGGACGTGCTGATCGAGGTCTACCGCGAGCGCGCGCAGGCCTGATCCAAGCCGGCGTAGGCCCGCAGGCCCCGCGACGAACCTCGTGGGGCCCTCGTCGTTTTAGGGGCAGGTCCCGTTCGCCGTCCCCGGCGTACCGTAGTTGGCGGAGCCAGCGATCGACTGGCTTGCGTCGCACCACGCGCCGGTCTGGTCGTCCCGCATCCAAGCGACACCGCTGTCGGCGTTGGGGTACGTCACGTCATCGAGGGCGGCGCCCCCAGGCCCCGTCAGGGTCAACGTCTCGCCGGAGTTTCCGAGCTGGATCGACGTCGGGAAGAACAGCGTGATGCCGAAGCACTGCACACCGGCGGGCTGCCGAGCGACCGCGAGGAAGCGGCCTGCGCCGAGCGTGGTCCCCGAGGGGAACGCATACGAGCCCGAGTTGTCCTCGACGACGACGCCGCTCAGGTCCACCCGACTCGATGTCGTGTTGAGGACCTCTAGGTACTCCCCGTCGTTGTCGTCGCACCCATCGCCCGGGTTCGCCATCACCTCGCTGAACACGACGTCTCCCGAGCGCAAAGCGCCGGGCGCCGTGGTCGTCCCACCGCCGGTGCCGCCGCCCGTCCCACCGCCGGTGCCGCCCGTCCCGCCACCGGTGCCGCCCGTCCCGCCACCGGTGCCGCCGCCCGTCGTCGGCCCACCCCCCGTCGACCCAGCGCCGCAAGCGCCGTTGCCGGCGCCGGGCGTGCCGAGATCCCCGGTGCCGCCGATGACGTCGGTCGCGTCGCACCAGACGGTGGCATCCGCGTCGGCGCGCTCCACCGCCACGCCAGGCGACAAGACAAAGGCGGACGTGTCTACCGCGTCGATCTCCAGGTCACCGGCGCCGAGAAGCGAAAAGCGCTCCCCCTCGTTGTTCAAGGACAGCGACAGCACCTCGCCAGGCGTCAGGCCGTAGCAGGCCGGGACCCCGGACTTGCCGATCACGAACCGCCCCCCCGGAGCGATGCGGCCCTCGTTGATCGTCTGACGCGCCGTCGCGTCGGCGATCACCAACCCGTTCAGGTCAATCGACGTCGTCGTCGTGTTGCGCAGCTCAAGGTACTCCCCGTCGGCGTCCGCGCAGGCCGTCGGGTCATGGAGGACCTCAACGAGCAAGACGTCCCCCGGCGCGAGATCGACGACGCCGCGGACGATGTCGGGCTGGCCACCTGGGGTGTCGGCGCCGGAGTCGGTCGCGGACGGCGTGTCCGTCTCGGAGGCCGTGTCGGTGTCGGCGGTGTCTCCCCCGACATCGGTGTCGGTGTAGACCACCACGCTGCACGCGGTGAGGGGAAGCGCGAGGAGTGCGAAGCGCATCGAAACCTCCGGGGCGGGGCGCGGTCTATGCGGTCGGCGGCGGCTGCGCCAACCGTTGCAGCCCCGATCCGGCGACGGCTCTGCAACAGGACGGGGTTAGGCGGTCGCGGCGACGGTGACCAGCCGCTGCCCTTCGGCGACGGCCTCGCCCACGCCGCAGTGAACGGCCTCGACCACACCGGCGTGTGAGGCGGAGACGGCGTGCTCCATCTTCATCGCCTCGACGACGGCCACCGTGTTCCCGGCCTCGACCGTGTCGCCGACGCGCACAAGGACGGCCCGCACAACGCCGGGCATCGGGGCGACGCAGCCGTCGTGGCTCGGACCGTCGGCGTCGGCGTCGGGAAAGCGAGGCGCTCGCTCCCATGTCCCACGGTCCCCGTGCCACGCCA
>JBJONI010000110.1:0-5206 GCA_046051915.1 Pseudomonadota bacterium | reverse complement strand
AAGCGCCACAAGTCCCGCTTGCGGACTTTGGTGTAGAAGAGCCACAAGCCCAACACACCACCGATAAAGCCGCCCATCGACGAAAACCCTTCCCAAACGCGCAGGATAGCGGGGACGGCCGCGGTGACCAGCAGGGACGGCTCCGCGGCGATCCGGGCGGCGGTCTCCGCCCATCCCCACGTCTCCCCGGCGTCGAGACCGGCGGGCTGCCCGGCCAAACGACCGGGGTAGTAGCCGACGACCGTGACGACGTGTGCGAAGAAGAAGCCGGTCAACACGGTAAACACGACGCCGTCGACGATGTCGGCCACGTCGAGGCCCATCCGGATCGCCCGCGCCCGCGCGAGCTCGAGCCCGAGCAGGACCCCGAGGCAGACAAGGGTGGCCCACGGGTCCACCGGGATGCCGAGCGTCGGGACGACGAAGGCCGTCGTGTCCCACACCAGCTTGACCCCGTCCGGGACCATTCGCATCTCAAAGAAGGGGATCGACGCGATCAAGGGCACCAGACCTCCCACGGGGCGCGCCCCGTCAAAACACGACCTCGGCGGCGACGGCTTCGAGATCCCGCACGAGGCACAAGCGCGTGTCGCCGTCCGTCGGGTCCGGCTCCTCGCTGACGCGTACGAACCCGGCGTCCTCGTAGACCTTCACGGCGCGCACGTTCCGAGCGCCCACGTGGAGCACGAGGCGGCGGAAGCCCAGCGGCGGCAGGCCGTCGAACAGCGCGGTCAGGAGCGCGGGGCCGAGCCCGAGGCCGCGCCACCCCGGCACGATCCCCATCGAGAGGAGCACGGCCGCCGACGCGTCGGAGACGTCGCGGAACACCAACGCGAACGCGACGGGCCGGTCGCCCGCGCGGATCCACCACGTCGCACCATGCCTCGCCAGCAGGAACGCCGAGACGTCGGTGAAGGTGCCCTCCGCAAACGTCTGCAAGTCGATCGCCACCAGCAACTCGGCGAGCCGCGGGTCGTGCGCAGGGGCGCGCTCCACGGTCACGGGTACCGCGGCGCCGGGCACGTCCAACTGCATCGACCCTCCGTGTGGCGGGGTTATCCCGACGCGCTCACGGAGTCCTGCATGACGACCACGCTCGACCACGCCGCCCACCGCCAGGCCGTCCTCGATCGCCTCGGCGACGACGAAGCGATGTTGTTGTTCGCGAACCCCACGCGAACGCGGAGCCACGACACCGACTTTCGCTACCGTCCGTCCTCCGACGTGTGGTGGTTGACCGGGTTTCCGGAACCCGCCTGCGCCGTTTTTCTCCGACCTGGGCGTGAGCCGTACACCCTGTTCGTCCAAGCCCGAAACCCCGAGATGGAGACGTGGACCGGCCGCCGCCACGGCCCTGAGGGCGCCCGCGCCCGGTTCGGCGCCGACGCCGCTTGGTCGATCGACGACCTCGGCGACGCGTTGGTTCGGCTGCTGCAAGGGGTTCGCACGCTCCACTACGAAGCGGGGCAGGACGCGGCCAACGACACCCTCGTCACCGGCGCCATCGCGCGCGTCGGCAAGGCCGCGCGCCGTAACGGCCTGCCCACCCCCTCCGCGTTCGTCTCCCCGGCGCGCACCTTGCACGAGGTCCGGTTGCGAAAGTCCGACGCCGAGATCGCCGTGCTCCGGCGCGCGGCCGCGATGTCCGCCGAGGCCCACGTCGCGTGCATGCGTCTCGGCGCACCCGGCGTGTCGGAGGCGCTGCTCGACGCGACCCTGGAGCACGCCTTTCGCGCGACGGGCGGGACCGGCGCCGGCTACAACAACATCGTCGCCGCCGGCGACAACGCCACGATCTTGCACTACGTCGACAACAACGACCGCATCGAGGCCGGCGAGCTGGTGCTGGTCGATGCGGGCGGTGAAGTCGACTTCTACACCGCCGACATCACGCGGACATGGCCTGCCAGCGGGCGCTTCTCCGAGGTGCAAGCGCGCGCGTACGCGCACGTGTTGGCCGCGCAGGAGGCCGCCATCGCTGATGTCCGTGTCGGACGCCGATTCTCGGATGTCCACGACGCCGCCGTGCGCCGGCTCGTCGAGGGCATGGTCGACCTCGGGCTCGTCGCTGGACCGACCGAGAAGGCCCTTCGCGGCACCGCTTGGAAGCGCTACTACATGCACGGCACCAGCCACTGGCTCGGACTCGACGTGCACGACGTCGGCGCCTACCTCGACGACGATGGCCGGAGCCGGGCGCTGGTCCCTGGCATGGTGCTGACGGTCGAGCCCGGGCTGTACGTCGCCGTCGACGACGACAAGGCCCCTGAAGCGCTTCGCGGTCTCGGCATCCGCATCGAGGACGACGTCCTCGTCACCGACGGCGACCCCGACGTCCTGACCGCGGCGTGCCCGAAGTCCATCGCCGACCTCGAGGCGGCGTGCGCGCGGGCCTAGCCGCACCCGCAACGCCGCGTGGCTCGCGCCACAGCCCGTGTGTGACTATCCCTCTGCCCGTGGAGGCCCTCCGATGAGCAACGACGCGCGTTTCCAAGCCTGGCTGGTCGACGAAGAGGCGGCAGAGGCCCTGGTGCCCAAGATCGGCAAGCTGTACCGCGATCACGGCGTCGTGCTGACCCTGCAGGGCCAAAGCCTCGTACAACTCCCGCCCCACGCGATCCTCCGCGCGCACCGTCGCGCCCATCACAAGAACGGCCACGACTTCGCAGCGACCGCGTCGGTCGCCGCCGTCGACGCCCTGCTCGCCCTCGACCTCGCCCCCGTCGAGATCGACCTCGGCAAGCTTCTGCTCGCGGCCGGCTCGTCGGAGCCCGCCGTCGTCGCTGCGGCTGTGACCGAGGCCGCCAGCGCGCTTCACCGTCGGGGTGCCTCGCGAGGCGGGCGCGACATCGTCCTGTACGGATTCGGCCGAATCGGCCGGTTGCTCGCCCGCATGCTCGTCACCAAGTCGGCCGGCGGCGACAAGTACCGCCTCCGCGCGATCGTGGTCCGCAAGCAAGCGGATGACGACCTCGAGCGGCGCGCGAACCTGCTTCGGCGCGACTCGGTCCACGGCCCGTTCCGCGGCGTCGTTCGGTGCCACCCCGACCAGAGCGCGCTCGAAGTCAACGGGGAGTGGATCCACGTGATCAACGCGCCGGGGCCCGACCAGATCGACTACACCGCGTACGGCATCGAAGACGCGATCGTCATCGACAACACCGGGGCTTGGCGAGACCGAGAGAAGCTCGGCAAGCACCTGCTGTCGAAGGGCGCCGGCAAGGTCATCCTGACCGCACCCGGCAAGGGCGACATCCCGAACATCGTCCACGGCGTCAACCAGCACATGATCCTGCCGGACGAGCGGATCCTCTCCGCGGCGAGCTGCACCACCAACGCCATCGTGCCCGTGCTCAAAGCCATCGACGACCGCTACGGCGTTCGCCAGGGCCACATCGAGACGGTTCACGCGTACACGAACGACCAAAACCTGATTGATAACTACCACAAGAAGGTTCGCCGCGGTCGCGGGGCCCCGTTGAACCTCGTGATCACCGAGACGGGCGCCGCGTCGGCCGTCGGCAAGGCGCTGCCCCACCTCAAGGGGTTGCTGACCGGCTCCGCCATCCGCGTCCCCGTCCCGAACGTCAGCATGGCGATCCTGAAGTTGAACCTGAACAAGCCAACCACCAAGGACGAGGTCAACCAGTACCTGTTCGAGGTCGCGAACGGCACGGCGCTTGGCGCACAGGTCGGCTGGACGTCGATGGTCGACACGGTCAGTTCGGACTTGGTCGGCGACACCCACGGCGGGGTGGTCGACGCCGAAGCGACGCAAGTGCTCAACGACCAGCTGATCCTCTACGTCTGGTACGACAACGAGTACGGCTATTCCTGCCAAGTGATGCGTATGCTCGAGCACGTCATCGGCGTGTCGCGACCGCTGTTCCCGTAGTCCGGACCGCACCTCCAGCCGCGCGGAGATACAGCGCGACCGGGAGGCCCGATGCCCGTTCGCCCCGAGATCGCCGAGCGCTACGAAGCGCTCGATGGCAAGCCCGACGAGCTGACGTGGGAGGGCATCGACGCGTTCGCCGCGGAGATGGCGCAGGCCTACGGTGGGCGGAGCCTCGAATACGCGCACGCCCTCGCGTTGTACGCGCGCAAGGCGCGGTGGACCGGGAAGGAGCGCGAGCGTTCGCGGGCGGCGATGGACATCGCCCTGTCGATCGTGGGAACCGACCTGCGCGTCCCCAACCAGATCTGGTGGCGCCACCTGCAATGCCTGATCTGCCACGACCTCGGCGATGGCGCCGGCGCCGTGCGGTTCGCGCGCGAGATGCAGGAGTGGTCGACCAAGAGCAACTACGAGGTCGCCTCCCTCAAGTACTACCAAGGCATCGTCTACGCGCTTGAGGCATGGACCGAGCCGGCGTTCCGCACGTTGCGGCAGCTCTCGACGATCTGGAAGGCGATCGACGAGAAAAATCGAAAGGAACTACGCAAGCTCGTGAACGAAGTCGCCGAGCGACGTGCGGGCCTTCGCGACGACGAGAAGGCGATGTACGCGGCGATCACGACAGAGGAAGGCGGCCTGACCGCCGCGATGTCGCGTGCCACGCCCGAGGCGAACGCCGAGGCGCTCAAGGCGGCACTCGCCGACCTCGACGCCCTGACCGGACTCCACGCCGTCAAGGCCCAGGTTCGCCGGCTCGTGGCGCAGCTGCGGATGCGCGAAGCGCGCAAGGCCGCGGGTCTCCCCCTCCCCGACGCCACCCACCACATGGCGTTCCTCGGCCCGCCGGGCACCGGAAAGACCACCGTCGCGCGCCTGCTTGGCCGCATCTTCTGCGCGCTCGGGATCCTGCCGAGCGACAACCTCGTCGAGACCGACCGCGCCGGCCTCGTGGCCCAGTACGTCGGTCAGACCGCGCCGAAGGTCCACGCCAAGGTCGATGAGGCGATCGGCGGGGTGTTGTTCATCGACGAGGCCTACACGCTCGCCCCGTCCCACGGCAACGACTTCGGCCACGAGGCGATCGCCGCGCTGCTCAAGCGGATGGAGGACGACCGACACAAGCTCGTCGTCGTGCTCGCTGGGTACGACGAGGAGATGCAAGCGCTGTTCGACAGCAACCCGGGCCTGCGGAGCCGCGTCCCGACGCAGCTCAACTTCCGTGCCTACAGCGGTTCGGAGCTCCACGCGATCCTGTCGAGCATGCTGCGTCACCAGGGATTCGTCCTCAGCCCAACCGCAGAAGCGCGC
>JBJONI010000109.1:0-5865 GCA_046051915.1 Pseudomonadota bacterium | reverse complement strand
CACAGGTGCGTCCCGTTCCATCGGCACTGTGCCACCGTGGCGCCGGTCGCGCAGTCGGCGTGCTCGGAACACGACCAACCCTGCTTGCCGTCCGAGACCGTGGGGTAGGGGCGTGCCTCCGCGGTGCAGCCTTGGGCCTCGGCCCAGACGGCGGCCGCCTCGTCAGCACCGTCGTAGATCAGCCCATCGAGCGACGGCGCCTCCCAGCGGTTGATCGCAGCGTCGGTCGCGCCCCATACATCGAGGATCGACACGCCCGCCGTCGGCCCACACGTGAACCCGTTGGCCGCGGCGCCATGCAGGGGTGCGGTGGCGGCGATCACGTCCTGCAGGGCGCACGCCCATCCCTGGGCGGCGATGCCCCCTTGGCTGAACCCGGTGAGGAAGATCCGCCGGTCGTCGACCGCCCACCGTCGGCCGAGATCCTCGAGGATCGCGCGTGTCAGACCGACATCGTCGGCGCAAGAGGTGCCCCAGAAACAGCTCCGCGCGGCCTCATCGGGGCCGCAGTCGTCGAACACGCCGTAGTCGACGGACCAGTTCGTGCACGTCGCCCCGTCCGGTCCGACGTCGTTGTGCGAGGTGGTGTCGTTGAACGCCGTGATGTCGGCGTCGCGACCGGGACCGCGGCCGAGCGCTTGGGGGAACACGCCGATCGTGCCGGTGCGGTTCAGGTCGTCGTGAATGCGCGCGATATCCCGTTCGAAACTCAGTGCTTCGCCCGTGTAGAAGTGCAGCCCGACGACGACCGCGCGCGGCGTGCAGTCGTAGTCGGCGGGCAGGTGGACCCAATACGTTCGAGCGCGTCCCTCCCACATCATCGTCAGTTCGACGTCCTCGCCGCGGATCAGCGGCGTCGGGTCGCAAGGGGGCTCCGGCTCCGGCGGCGTGTCGGTTGCCCCGCCGTCGGGCGCGTCGACGACAGGCGTGTCTTCGGAGTCCACAGGGGTGTCCTCGCCCGCCGGCTCCGGCGGGTGTGTCTTGGTGCCTTCGCTGCACCCGAGGAGGACCATCCCCACCCATACCCGAGCCATCATCGTGTCACCTTGGGGCGCAGGTCGCGCCGGATTTGCGCTGCCACCCGGTCGTACGCGGCGGGCCCGAGCGCCCGCGCGAGCTGCTGGGCGCCCACGACGGCGCACCCGACTTCGACCGCCTTGTCTCCCGCGTCGCCCTCGAACGCGACGGCGCCGTCTAGGCGGCCCGCATCGAGGTTGGTGGCATAGAAGTGAAGAATACGACGTTGCACCGCGAGGGCGGCGGCGCCGACCTCGGCGGGCACGGTGTGAAACTGCGCGGCGAGCATGCCCAACGCGCACGCGCGACCCGTGGCGACGACGTGGCGTCCGACATCGAGGTAGGCGTCGACGCGGGCCGCCGGGGTGAGGCCTTCGACGCTCGCAGCCCACCCGTCGAACTTCGTGCCGTACGCCTCGATCACGGCCAGAGCAAGATCGGGCTTGGTTCGGAAGTGCCAATGCACAGCCGGCGGCTTCACGCCGAGCTCGCTCGCGATGTCATGAAAGCTGAAGCCTGCGTAGCCGACTTGCATCATGTGTCGTTCCGCGATGTCGACGATGCGGGCTCGGGTGTCCGTGCGAGCGCCCATCACGCCCCCCGTCGTGCCGGACGCCGCGCACGGGCCCATGCGATCAGCCCGAGCCAACCGAGGTCGGGGATGGTGCCCGACGCGGCGCATCCGGCACACGCACCCCCGGCCGCGATCGGGCCGTCGGGCTGCGCGTCGGTCGGCACCTCCCCGCCGACCCCAGGGGCCGCGGTGTCGTCGGGCGGCGCGACCGGTCCAGGATCCCCGACGCCGAACACGTCGATGGGCGGGGAGATCGCCCCCACCTCGTCGAAGAGTTGGACCCATCCGAGCCCGCTCAGCCCGTCGGGCAGCGAGACGGTATCGCGTCCGATGCCATCGGTGAGGGTCAGCCGACCGATCGCCTCGGCATCCCGGAGGTCGACGAGCGTGCCCTCAAGGACGGTTTGACCAGGGCCCCGGCCCGCCCAGACCTGCACCGAGCCCTGACCCCGCGCCGCCACGGTCAGGTAGACCTCGCCGTCCGTGCGAGGGACGGCGAGGACGATCGGGGCACTGGACGACGAGGCCTGCGCGGTCTCCGGGGGTGCCGCATCGAGCACGCGGCGCCACGCCTCCGGCTCGCCGAGGCGCTTGGCGCGGAGGAAGTCCTCCGCCAACTGCAAGACGATGTCGCGCTCCTCCTCGTCCGACTTCGGGCTGTCATCGAAGTCGATGTCGGACACGGCTTGGTGACCGACGTCCGTCAGGGTCATCCACAGGCCCCGACCGGTCGCGTTCATCGCGCGGTACCAGTCGCGCACGATGTCCGTCGTCGCCGTCTCATCGGAGGTGCCGGCGAGGTAGAGCGCGTCCCCCTCAAAGCCGCTGAAGGCGAGGTAATCGGAAGGTTCTTCCGAAAGGTAGGGCATGAAACCGATCAAGGTGTCGATGCGCGGCTCCAACTGGATCAGCCGCGAGAGCGTCGCACCCCCCATCGAGTGCCCCATCGCAACGATCGCGCCTCCGTCGGTCAAGCCTTCGAGCCAGTTCCCTGGCTCCCGGTCTTGCACCCAGTCGAGGGCAGCGCGGGTGTCCTCGGCGTACCGCTCGATGTCGAGCACGAGCCCGGTCTCGGTGTCCATGTTCACGACGACAAAGCCCAAGCTCGCGATGTGGTCGGCCGCCCCTTGGTACATCCATGCGGAACCGAGGTAGCCATGGAGCATGGCGGCGAGCGGGTACGGGCCGGCAGCGGTGTCGGGCGCGGCACGCTCCCCCGGGGTCACGGCCGGATAGTGCACCCGGGCGTACACCGTCCCAGCGGCGGCGTCTTGGAACACGACGTCGCGGTAGCCGACAGCATGTGGGCCCGGCGTCAACGCGAGCGCAGCGTGAAGCGACCAGAGAAGCATCGACACCCCCTGGCTGACTTACTACTTGGTCAGGTGCTCGTCGAGCAGAAGGCGGTACGTTACGACCGCGGTTGGAGGGGCCATGCGTAGCGGGGTCGTCCTGACGGTGCTTGCGGTGGGGTGCGCGCCGTCTCGACGCTGCCCGCCGTTGCTCGCGGCCTTGCCCGTGAGCGAGGAGGGCGCCTCTGACCGGGTCCGCGTGCAGCCCGACGACGGTGCCGCGATGTTCTTTGGCGCCTCGACGGTTCGGACCCTCGATCTCGACCTGGACCCCGCGGCCCTCGCCGTGCTCGACGCGGCGCCGGCTGCCGAGCAGTACGTGCCGGCACAGCTCTCGGTCGACGGCGGCGTGGTGGGCCCGGTGGGGCTTCGGTACAAGGGCAGTGTTGGCGCGTTCGTCGGGTGTGTCTCCAACTCGACGGAGGACGACCCGTTCGACCTGTCGGGGAGCAAAACCTGTCCGAAGCTCAGCTACAAAGTGAGCCTCAACGAGATCGAGCCGGAGCAGAGCCTGTTCGGCATGCGCAAACTCCTGCTCCACGCGATGCACACCGATCCGTCGATGTTGCGGGAACACCTCGGCTATCGGGTGTTTCGCGAGGCCGGCGTCCCAGCGTCCAGGACCTCGTACGTGCGTGTGCGGGTCAACGGTGAGGTTCAGGGCGTGTTCCTCGCGGTCGAGGACGTCGACGGCCGCTTCACACGCAGCCACTTCGCCGACGGCGAGGGGAACCTTTACAAGGACCTCTGGCCCTCCTACCGACGCGACGCCACCGTGCCGGTGGATGCGCCGCGCGCCCTCGCTGCCCTCCAAACGAACGAGGACGAGGCGCCTGACGTGTCGCGGTTGGTGCGGTTTGCCGACGAGCTCGCCGACGCCGCGGAAGCCGAGGATGGCGACGCGCGAGCGGACGTGGTGGCGGCGGGGATGTCCACGGAACACGTCGCCGCGTACCTCGCGGCGGATCGGGCGATCCGGCATGATGACGGGCCGCTCCATCTGTACGCCCCCTGGGGCCCGGGTGCTGGCCACAACGTGTACGTCTACGAGGAACAACGCGCGGATCGGTGGTGGCTGGTGCCGTGGGATCTCGATCGCGCGTTCGCGGTCGACACCGATTGGGCCGGGCCCGGCGACGCGTTTTCCCGCATCGCGCCCAACTGGGACGACACCGATGGGGATTGCGCGAAGCGGGTTGCCAACGCCGGGGCTTGGCCGCAGGTCCCGTGCGCGTGCGATCCGCTGGTGGGCGCGTTCGCCTGTGGTTGGCGGGATCGGGTGAGGGCCCACGCCGAGGCCCTCTGGACCGGGCCGTTGGCGGCGTCGACGCTCGATTCGTGGGTGGAGGCGCAGGTTGCACTTTTGACCCCCCTTGTTCGCGAGCAGCACGATGCGGACCCCCGCAACCCCACGGTGGACGCTTGGCGTGCGGGCGTGGAGGATCTTCGTGCCCGGCTGGCTTGGCTCCGCGCGCATGTGGCCGACGGGGTACCCACCGATCCATGACAGAGGCGTTGGGGTGGCGTTGGCAGACGGCATCGGACTCGGCAGCGCGCCGCGGTGCGTTCGATGTGGGCGGCCTGCGCGTCGAGACGCCGCAGTTCATGCCGGTCGCCACCCGGGGCGCCGTGCGCGGACTCCGCACCGACGACTTGGAGCGGGGAGGGGCCACCCTGTTGCTCGCCAACACGTGGCACCTGATGCAGCGGCCTGGCCTCGCCACCCTCGACGCCGTCGGCGGAATCGCCCGGCTGATGGACTGGTCGGGCGGAATTCTCACCGACTCCGGTGGCTTTCAGGCGTTCTCACTCGGTGCTGGGGCGGCAGTCGACGAGGACGGCATGACGTTGACCGACCCGCGGTCTGGCGTGCGCACCCGGTTGACGCCGGCCTCGGTGGTCGCGGCCCAGCGAGCGATCCGGAGCGACGTCGCGATGGTGCTCGACCACTGCGTGCCCCACACGGCGAGCGTCGACCAGGCGCGTGAGGCGATGGGGCGCACGCATCGCTGGCTGGATCGCGCGCTCGACGCTTGGCGTCCCGGAGACGCGCGCCTGTTCGGCATCGTCCAAGGTGGGGTTCACTTCGATCTGCGTGCCGAGAGCGCGTCGTTCCTCGCAGAGCGCCCCGTCGCCGGCTTTGGCATTGGGGGGCTCGCGGTCGGGGAGCCAGCCCACGTTCGTGAGGCGCAACTCGACGCCGTCGTTCCGCTGTTGCCCCCGGACCGGCCGCGCTACCTGATGGGGCTAGGGTCACCCGGCGACCTGCTGGAGGCGGTCCACCGGGGCGTCGATCTGTTCGACTGCATCTGGCCGAACGCCGTGGCTCGGCATGGGCTGGCGGTCACGTACCAAGGACGGGTCGACCTTCGGAGGCGGGTCTACGCGACCGCCGAGGCGCCGTTGGACGACGGTTGCGGATGCGGGGTCTGCCAACGGCACAGCCGCGCGTTTTTGCACCACCTCGTTCGATCCGAGGAGCCGTTGGCGTGGACGTTGATCGCCACCCACAACGTGCACTTTGTCCTCGGCTTGATGCGCGCCGCCCGCTCGGCCCTTGAGGCCGGCACGTTCTCAGCGTTCTACGCTTCGCACCGGGGTCGTCTCGATGCGCCGGACGCGCAACATCCGACCGCGCCTCCCCGGACATCGCGTGCGCGTCGGCCACGGACGCGCGGCGCTTGGTCGCTGGTGGAGCGGGCGGGTTGGGCAGGAGGGCCGCCGTTTCTCGCGGTTCGCCACGATCCCTCGGGCGAGGTGATGCACGGCGTCGTGCCCCCCGACGACGAGGCGGACGCGCTGTATGTGGGGCCGATGGGCGTTCCCCTTCAGGCGACGCAGGCGGGCGAACCGTTCGTGGTGTGGGACGTCGGCCTGGGGGCGGCGTCGACGGCGATCGCGATCGCCCGCGCGTGGGAGGCC
>JBJONI010000108.1:0-2966 GCA_046051915.1 Pseudomonadota bacterium | reverse complement strand
CACGGACTCGTTCTGGGAGGGAGTGAGCGTCCGCGGCGACGCGTTGCGGCTCGTCGTGATCCCCAAGATCCCGTTCCGTGTCCCGACCGAGCCGCTCCAGCAGGCGCGCCAGGAGCGCATCGCGGCGCGCGGCGGCGACGCATTTCGTTCGTTGACCCTGCCTCAAGCCGCCATCAAGCTCCGTCAGGGGTACGGTCGCCTGATCCGGTCGACGACGGACCGCGGGGTCGTGCTCCTCCTCGACCCGCGGCTGCACGACAAGCCCTATGGGCGCGTGTTGCTCGCCGCGTTGCCTCCCGCGCGCCGCGTGCAGGGAGACAGCGCGCGCATCGTCGGCGAGCTGCGCACCTTCTTCGCCGCGTTCCACGCCACACCGACCGCCGACGAGAACTGACGTGCGGGCAGCGCACGCGCACGCCGCGCGCATGGTCTGCGCCCGATCAGGATGCTACCGAGACGCACCGAGGACGTCATGACGCGCAGGGTACCCACCGTCGCTCCCGGCTCGCGTGTCCGCCTGCACCAGGCGTTTCGCTGCTGCCCGTACGCGGGGACGGTCTACAGCCAAATCGCGGACTTCTTTGAGCAGAACGGCATGACGCTCGTCCACGGGGATGGCGAGGCCGACCTCCATGTCGTCCACTCCTGCGGGTCCGACGCCGCGCAGTCGCAGCTCTCGTTCGACGCCCTCCATGCGCTGGAGGGGACCAAGGCCGGGGTCTTGCTGACGGGCTGCCTCTCGCGCATCGACCCGAAGGGCGTTGAAGCGGCCCTCGCACCTTTTGGGGCCGCCGCCCGCTTCGGCCCGCCAGAGCTCGAGCGCTTGTCCGAGACCTTGGGTGCGCCTCAGGTCGCCTGGGACGATGTGCTCCCAACGCCCACGCGGCCCTACGGCGGCAACGACTTTTCGGAGACGTACCGCCACGTCCTCGCGAGCGTCGGCTGCTTGGGGACGTGCGGCTTCTGCGCGATCCGTCGCGCGACCGGCCGGCCCAAGAGCCGTCCCATCGAGGCGATCCTCGCCGATGTCGATGCCGGGATCGCCGCTGGCCAGCGCGACCAGCTGATCGTCTCCACCGACCTCTCCGCCTGGGGGACCGATCTGTCGTCCGATGTGGTCGCGCTGATCGAGGCCCTCAATGCCCACCGGCCCGGCGAGGTGCTGTACGCCGCGGAGAGCTTCGAGCCAACCTTGCTGCTCGCCCACGGCGACAGGCTGTTGCCCCTGCTCGCCAGCGGGCGCTGGGCCGTGCTCGGGGTCCCGATCCAATCGGGTAGCCGGCGGATGATCGGCCGCATGGCCCGCGATTACGACCCCGACGCGGTGATCGCTTGGGTCCGGCAACTCAAGGCGCTCGCACCCGAGACCCTCACCCGGACCGACATCCTGTTCGGGTACGCCGACGAGACGGACGAGGAGTTTGAGGCCAGCATCGTCGCGAGTCGCGCGTTCGATCTCCCTTCGTACAACGTCTACCAACCGCGTCCCGGCACCGAGCCCTTGCAGCTCGGGCCCGAGATCCTCGCGGCGCGCCGCGCCCGCGCGACCGAGGAGCTGTACGCCCGTGCCGTCGCAGGATTGGCCGAGATTCCTCTGTGGGGCGGACATCGCCAGAGGAGCCGCTACGGCGCGGGCTCCGCGGACCCCACGACCCAACTCGTCCGCCCTGCCGACGGCAGCCCGTGGGCGTCGGACGAGGGACGTGCTTGGATCGAGGCCAAGGCGTCGCGACTGTCACGCGCCCTGAGACCCGCGATGCCCCTTGGACACGGCTGGCGCTTGGTCGCCGCCGAAGCCGCGGCCGACGCCGTCGTCCTCGTCGCGCAAGCGGGGAATCACGTCGTCGAGATCGGCCTGCGCCCTGCCTCGTGGCCCGGCCAGCACGGTTGGACGGGTCGCAGCGTGCGCCTGTGGATCCGCAGCGCCGACGTCCCTCCCGACTTCGATCCGGTGCTCAAGGCGCTGCTCGCGGCCCTCGACCGCGCACAGCCCCCCGCCGCAGCGCCCCGCTAAGCGCCTGCACCCGTCGCCGCCTCGTGTTCAACCGGCTAAGCCCCTCCCCTTCGCCCGGAGCGTCCATGTCCTACGATCAGCTGTTCAACCCGACCGAAGACCACGCCGCACTTCGCCAGATGATCGCGGAGTTCACGACGTCCCACGTGGAGCCGCAGGCGGCCAAGCACGACGCGCTCGGTGTGTTGAACGTCCCTCTGTTCCGCCAGCTCGGCGAGCTCGGGGTGCTCGGGATCACGCTTCCGACCGAAGACGGCGGGGCGGGCATGGACTCGGTCGCCTCGGTGATCGTGCATCACGAGCTGAGCAAGTCCGACCCGGGCTTCTGCTTGGCCTACCTCGCGCACGCGCTCCTGTTCGTGAACAACTTCTACTTTGGCGCCACCGAAGCCCAAAAGGCGAAGTACCTGCCGAAGGTCCTCTCTGGCGAATGGATCGGCGGCATGGGGATGACCGAGCCAGGAGCCGGCACCGACGTCATCGGGATGACCACGACCGCCGTCCGCGACGGCGACGCGTGGATCCTCAACGGCACGAAGACGTACATCACCAACGGCTGTGAAGGGTTCTGCTTCCTCGTCTACGCGAAGGTCGACGGCAAGATCACCCAGTTCATCGTGGACCGGGACTGCCCGGGCTTCTCCTCCAGCCAACACATCGACAAACTCGGCATGCGCGGGTCGACGATGTCCGAGTTGATCTTCGACAACTGCCGTGTGCCGGCGGCCAACCTCGTCGGGACGATCGGCGGCGGTCTGGTGCACATGATGCGCAACCTCGAGATCGAGCGGCTTGGCCTCGCCGCAATGAGCGTCGGCATCGCCGACCGATGCGTCGACGTGATGGTCCGGCACGCACAGGAGCGCAAGGCGTTCGGCGAGCCCCTCTTGAAGTTCGGCCAAATCCAGCGCTACATCGCGGACGGCTACGCGATGACCGAAGCGGCGAAGTG
>JBJONI010000107.1:0-11683 GCA_046051915.1 Pseudomonadota bacterium | reverse complement strand
GATCCCGGCGTAGTAGGGGTGGATCTCGCAATAGACGCCGATCTCGCGAACACGCCGCGCGATGAGCTGGGTCACCTGGCTGCCAAAGTCGAGGATCAGGACTGTCTCGCGCATGTTCGCCCCCGCCGCGCGAATAAAGCCGCGCCACCCACACCGCAACGCGTGCAGCGTCACGCGGCGCACCCCACGCCCCGCACGTGCGTGCTAGGAACCGGAAGAGGCCGCGATGCTCACCCCCGCGCACCACGTCGAGCTACGACTGCAGCAGGCTCACCGGCTCACGCCGTCGCAAATCCTGTTGTCCGAGCTCCTCGAAGTGCCGGAAGACCGTGTGATGGATGCCGTCGAGGACCTCGTGCGCGCCAACCCCGCGCTCGCGACGGTGCTCGACGTCTCTGAGACGCAAGCGACCGCTTGGCAGCACGCCAAGCCGTTCCTCGACGACGACCGCCCCGCCGTCGGGGCCGAGGACGCCGCGGAGTCGACGCTCGTCGAGACGCTCCTCGAACAGCTCCGGCTCGAGCGAACGACGGACGCCGAGTTCGAAGCCGCGTTCCAGATCCTCGGCCACCTCGACGGCCGAGGCTTCCTCGAGGTGGACCTGACCGAGATCGCGACCCGCGCAGGCGTCGATCTGGACGACGCCGAGAGCGCGCAACGCATCGTGCAGATGCTCGACCCCACCGGCTGCGGATCTCGCAACGTCAAGGAGTACCTGCTGTTCACGATCGAGCAGCAGTGGCCCGACGACCCTTGGTTCCCCGACATCGTGCGCGACCACCTCGACGCCCTCGTCCGCAAGCGGTTCGACAAGATCGCCGACGCCCTCGACATGGAGGTGGAGGACGTCGAAGAGTACGCACGCATGCTCGCCGAAGAGGTCGACCCGACCCCGGCACGCGGCCTCGCGACGACGACCGTCGACTATGTCCGTCCGACGATGACCGTCGGGCGGGACCGCGAGGGCGTCTGGCGCGTGACGATGCACGACGAGGCGCGGATCGGCGTCAAGCTTGACCCATCGTTTCTCGCGAGCCTCGACACGATGAAGCCGGGCCCCGAGCGCGCCGAGGCCGAGCGCCAAGTGGCGGAAGCGCGCGAGGTGCTCGCGCAGTTGGAGCAGCGCCACAGCCTCGTCAAGCAGGTCGCCGAGCTGGCGGTGTACGCCCAACGCGACGCGCTGGACGCCGGCGCGGCGTGGTCCGACCACGTCAAGACCCTCACGATGGAGGGCATCGCCAAGCTCGTCCGCCGAAACGCGGCGACGATCAGCCGCGCCGTCACCGGGCGCTACTTTCGGTGGGAGCACGGGGTGGTCGCGCTCCGGGACCTGTTCCGGCACCGCCACGTCGACGAGCACCACACCGTGCCCCAACTCCGTGCGGCGATTCGAACGTTGATCGCGGGCGAAGACGCCCGGCGACCGATGTCCGACGCACGGCTGTTCGACGCCCTGACGCGCGCTGGTGTGCTCACGAGCCGCCGCGCCGTCCAAAAGCACCGGGAGGCGCTCGGCATCGCGTCGTCGTTCGATCGAAAGAAGCGGTAGCGTCAGCGGCCGAATTGCTTCGCGAGCCGGAGGCCCTGGCCTTGGTAGTGATTGACCGTCCCCTCGCCATACAAGACGTCGGGAACCGCTTCGTTGCGCAGGAACTCCATGCGGAACAGGGCTTGGCCGTGCTCCAGCAGGAACGGCACGTCGTGCGTACGCACCTCCAGGACGAGCCGGCTCCCCGGTAGGCCCTCCTCGCCGGTCCCCATCCCAAAGCCAGAATCGATGAACCCGGCGTAGTGGGTGCGCAGCTCGCCCTTCGTGGCGTCGAACGCGACCAGTTCGGCGCACAGGTCGGGTGGGATGATCAAGCGCTCGCGGGTGGCGAGGATGTAGAACTGCTCGGGTTCGAGCACCACCCCACCCTCGTTCGCGTACACAGGGGTCCAGTAGCGATCGACGGCCAGATCGCGCCGCGCCAAATCGACCGGGGGTTGGTGGCGCCGTGCGACGTAGCCGACCGGCGCCCCGCGCTCGGCTTGCAGATCGACCGAGAGCAGGACCCCGGGCCCCGGCAAGTCGACCACCGGCGCCGCCGTGCCATCCGACCAAAGGCACAACGGCGCGGGCCCGGCCTGCCGTGTGCGCAACGCCGCCCCATCGAGGAGCGGCTGTCCGCGGCCGAGACGGAGCTGGCTGAGCGTGTCGCCCCGACGCACGCCGATGTGGAACGACTGGGGCACGATTTCGAGGAACAACCGGCCGCAATACCCTTCTTCCACCGTGTCGTACGCGTCGCCGTGCTCGGTGAGGACACGCACGAAGACGTCGAGCCGGCCCGTGCTCGACTTTGGGTTCGCGCGACCCCAAACGTCGGACGGCAGCTCGAGCACCTCCTCGATCTCGGCCAGGTAGATGCCGCCCTGATGAAGAACGAGCGCGTCGTCGCGATCCGTCCGGTGGACCATCGTCGCCAGCCGCCCCAGCTTGCGCTCGATCCCCTCGGCGCCTGGCAGGAACGAGCAGGGCAACTGCCAAATCCTCGCGCCGATGCGCAGATCGAGCGACGAGGGTTGGATCTGCGCCGCCTGGAGGGGCTTGAGCGCGGCGATCCGGCCCTGCTCCGACAGCGCGATCAGAGAAGATCGAATCAGAATGCCGCTCACAGAGCCACCCCGTCCCGGCTCACCGTCCGGAGGAACGAATGCTCGCGGTACTCTCGCTCGATCAACACCGCCATCTCCTCGGCCGAGGCGAACCGCGTGTAGTCCACCCGAATCACTGGGATCAAGCGGCTGATGTCTTGGAGGAACACCTCGTAGCCCTGGTAGAGCGCGTCGAGGTACGCGCGGGTGATCCCGAGCTCGAAGCTCCGGCCGCGGCTGACGATGCGTCGCCAACTCTCCTCGGGCGGCACGTCGAGGTAGACGATCAAGTGGGGTCGCGCCATGAAGTTCGACATGTGCCGAAACAAGCCGAGGTACGTCTCGTAGTCGCGACGCTCCATCAACCCCTGGTCCGCGAGCATCTTCGCGAAGATGGCGTCCTCGTAGATCGTGCGGTCCTGAACCGCAGGCCGGTTGCGCCAGATGATCTCCTGATGCTGCTGAAAACGCCGATTCAGCAGGTAGATCTGCATCGCGAACGCGTACCGCGGCGTGTCGCGGTAGAAGTCCTCGAGGTACGCGTTGTCGGCGACGGGCTCGTACCAGACGTCCACGCCGAGGTGGTCGCCGAGCGCCTTGGCGAGCGTGCTTTTGCCGGCCCCGATCATGCCGGCGATGCCGACGAACAGACCCGAGGTGCCCTCGGGCTGCCAAGCTTGCCCCGACCGCGGCGACGCGACGGAGGGAACGATCGGCGCCATGCTGGCCTCCTGTCGCCGTGGGAGACGGCGGCGGCACAGGATAACACCCGCCGTCCCCGCCACCCACGAGGCCCTCATGCGCATCGGCGCCCACGGACTCCGCGACGTACGCACCGAGGATCTCACCGCGCTGCTGCGCGCCGTCCACCGCGGCGAGCTCCCTTGCCCGATCACGCAGATCGGCCTTGGACGCGTCGGCCTGTTGCGCCTCGTCGACGACCTCGGCCACCTCCGTGAGCTCGACACCCGGGCGACCACGGCGGTCCTCGTCGCCGTCCTCGCCGAACGTGGGCCGAACGGCCGGTGAGCACGGTCGTTTGGCAGCTCGCACCCCCGGGTGCCCTCGCGCCGTCGCATCCGCTGTTCGACCTCGGCACCGAGGCTGCGGTCGCGCATCGCGACGCTTGGCTGGAGATCGCACCGGGACGCGACCCCACCGGGTTGGCTTCCCTCGGCGAGGCGCTCGAAGCCGCCTTGTCGCGCCGTCACGCCTGCGCGCTCGTCACCCTCGCCGTCGACGCCCAGGACACGCCGCTCGCTGTCCATGCGCGGTGGCGGTTCCCGACGGAGCCCATGGCACGCTGGCTCGGCGCCTGGCTGGCCGAACGAGACGCGATCTGGACGCTCGTCCCCTACCCCGGCGACGCGATGCTCCACGCCCAGGCGTCGGGCCGACTGGCCTGGCAGGTCACACAAGCGCGCGGCCTCCCCTTGCGACGCGTCACCTGCCTCGCTCGCTCCCTCGATCTCTACCCCCGTCACCTCGACCGCAGGCCGGACCACGACGCCCTCGCCATGCTCGTCGCCGCCATCGCCGACGCCTGCGAACCGTCGCCGTTGCGCCTCGACGTCGACGCGATTCGGGTCACCGCACGTACGCGTGACGGCGGCTTGGGGCTGCGCCTGCCGTTCCACGCACCCGCGGCCGCCCGCGATCTCCCCGTCGCCCGCGAGGCCGCATGGCAGCACGTGGCGGGGGCGATCCACGCGCTCGCGGGGGCCGAGCCGCTCCGGATCGCGCCCTGGGGGTGGTGGGACGACCGCGCCGCGCCCACGATCCTGCTCGACCTCTACGGACAGCGGGGTCCGATGCTCGGCAGCCGATTCCGCCGACTCCCTCGCACGCCGCCCACCTCCGACCACCTCGACCGCACCGTCGCCCCCTGGGTCGCGACGTGGGAGCTGCTCGCGCCAACGACCTTCGACGGCGACCCGGGCCCGGGCGACGCGTGGCCCGAGGAGCCGGTCCTCGACGTCGACGGGCCGTCGCTACGGTGGGCCACGCCGACGATCGCGGGGGCCTCACTCGCCGGACCCGTCGTCCCGATGCCCGGGGTCCCACGCGGGCTCGAAGCGATCGCGGAAGACCTCGAACCGGAGCGACTGCGTGGACCGAGCCGCTGGATCGCGCGGTGGCACGATGGGCTGCTCGACGCCGACTGGATGGAGCAAGCCTCCCCCCGCGCCGCCGATCCGCGCGACACGCCGTGCGTCGCGGCCGTGTACGAGGCCTTCGTACTGCACGCCATCGAGGCCGATGCCGCCGCGGGTCCGCGCTGGGCCACCCCGATCGAGGCCGACGACGGGCGACGTGGCCTCGCGCTGGCGCTGTCGTGCGCCGACCACGGCGAGGGGGGTGGTTGGGACGCGCTGTGGGCGTGTCTGGCGCGCCTCGAAGGTCCATTCCCGTGGGTCACGGTGGGATTGGCCGTGGGCACCCTGCGGGTTCATCTGTGGTATGACCAGCCCGGGGGCGACGCGCCCACGTGGCAACCGCTAGGTTCCGCCCCCGTTTCGCCCCTTGACCGCCCGGAGCGCCCGTGATCGCCCTCGTCCTCGCCAGCCTGATCGACGCCCACGGCAAGCCCGTCGCCAGCCCGACCCCAACCCCCTCCGCCCCCTCGAACGTGGTGGCGGCGACGATCGCGCTGTCCGACGAGAGCCCGGCGAGCGGCGATGACGTGTGGGTGCGGCTGGCTTGGCTCAACGACGACCCGTTCCCCGTCCGCGTGCCGTCCGACCTGTTCGCCCGCACCACCCTGCGTGTGCACTACAGCGTCCCCTGGCAGCTCTCCGGGGAGGTCTCCACCGTCGCCCCGAACGCGGAGCCGGTGGCCGCGTCGGATCTCGAATGGATCACGGTGCCGGGATTCGGCGTGGTGGAACACATCACGCGCCTCGAGGCCCTCGTGCCCGAATGCCGCGGCGGATGCAGGACCGGCCAATACGACGTCCGCGCCGAGCTCGCGTGGCCCGACGTCACCGGGCGCGCGCGCGACCAAATCGTCCCCTCGGGGGGCCCCTGGACCTTCCAACTCGACGTCGCCCCCGCCGTCCTCGAGATCGGGGCCACCGACGCGGTCACCGCCGTGATCGAGGACAAACGCATCGAGCGCGCGAGAGAGACCGGGACGTCCGACCAAGCGATCTTCGACGTCACGTTGCGCAACACGACCGACCTGCGCGGGTGGTTCCCCGCCCCGACCGCGCAGCGCATCGCGTGCAAGTGGTCTTGGCACGTGGGAAAGACGCCGGGTGGCACGACGACGACCAACGGCGGCAGCGGCAGCGTTCCGTGGAACGAGACCGACGGCGTGGATCTGGGTGCGGAGAGCACCACCTCGTTGACGATCGGCTGCCCGATGCCGACGCTCCCGCAAGGCGCCGTCGACCTCACCGTCGTCGTCGAGATCCGTCCGGTGTCGCGCTTCATCCCGTGGCAAGGCACCGCCAGCCCCCTGTGGTTCAGTCAGGGAGCCAGGACCGACGTGACGACGTTCAACAAGCGCTGATCCCAGGCTCCAACACCGACCGAATCGCCAGGTGGCCGTCGCTGACGAGCACGAGCTCCAGCGACCACCCGCGGTCGCGATGGGCGGCCTCGGCCGCGGCGACCGTCCGCGGGTCGAGGCTCGCCTCCCCATCGGTGATCAACACAAGGTCACCTGCGTCACGCTGGGCGTGCTCCGTCAGCGCACGGACGACCGGCCCGTCGAGGTCGGTCCCCCCGGAAAATCCCCAAGCGAGCAGCCGCACCCAAGACGCCGGATCGTCGTCGAGCGGCCGGTCGGCCGACTCGCCTTGCGCGCCGAACGCGACCAACCGCACGGCGCGCCCCTCGGCCCGGAGGCGCCGTGCCACCGCGAGCGCCGTCGCCCGCGCGACCAGCCCGCGAGGACCCGCCATGCTCGCCGAGGTGTCGAGCGCGAGCAACGCCGGTCCTCGTTCGTTGCGACCTGCGTCGCCCCCCTCCCCGTCGTCCCCACGCGTCCACGACAGCAGGCGTCCCTCGGCGAGCTGACGCCAAAACACCGCGTCGAAGTCAGGGTCTCCAAGCATCGCGAGCGCGGCGGGGGTCGCTTGCGCCACCGAACGACCGAGTCCCACGCCGACCACCTCGCGGCCGCCCTCCGGCGGCAGGCCGGCATCCCCACGCCGACGCCCGAGCCGCGCGACCAGCGCGACCACGTCGGGCTGCCTCGCGAGCGCGTCCGCCCAGGCGAGCACGTCCGAGACCTGCGTCGGTGCCCAAAGCCCCGACACGACACCCGCGCCGTCGGCCTGCGCCGCGGTATCCTCGGCGGGCCGTTCGCCCCCACGAGCGGGGCCGACGCTGGGCTCGCCCGACGAGGCCGCGGCGGTCTCCCCGACCTCCCACCGGCCCGGTGATCCGGCCGCGCCAGCATCCTGCGGGCCCTCGGTATCCGCGGCTGCGCCGTCGTCCGACGCCGTAGCGGCCTCATCCGGGGTCCCCGCCGGGACCGGGAGGCCGTACACACCGTCGTCGACCCACGCTTGCACCGTGGCGGCGGCCCACACGGCGGCGGCCTCCGAGGTGAGCGGCACGGATCGAAGGCGAGACCACCCGGGCGCGAGCGTGCCCTCGACGCTGGCGAGCCAGCCTTCGCGCGGCCACCTCCCGCCCGTCACCCATGCCGCCAACGCGCGAGCGTCCCGGGCCGGACGAAAGTCCCTCACGTCGGACCCTGAAACGGAGGAACCGGTCGATCCCCCGACGCCGTCAGCGTCAGCGCGTACCCGGCGAGCGCCGCGTCCTGGGCCTCCAGGGTCGCAAGGGCCCGCAGCCGCGACGTCAAGGCAGGACAACCCGCGACCTCCCACGCCCGCGGCGGCCGGGACAAGGCGTCGCGCGAGGCCGCGATCTGCGCACGCGCACGACGCACCGACACAGCGCGCCGGTCCCACGGATCGGTCTCCGTCGGGACCAATGGCTCGTCCGGCCCAGGACGGACGCGGTCCAACGAGACGAGGATCGCGTCGGCGCGCGCGGCGCGCATCGCGGCCCCGCCTTCGCTGCACGTCGACGTCAGCCACGTCGACAGTGAGGTTCGATCTTGATCACGCACCGCGAGCACAGCGTCCAACGCCAACAGATCGTCGAGATCGAGGCGCCGGCGCGCCTCCGCGGCCGCCCCCACACGCAGCCAACGGACCGCGGCCTTCCACCGCCGATCGCTGACCTCCAAGCCCGCCGCGGTGACGTGGCGCCACAGCGTGACCAACCCCTGCTGCACGTGGTGCGGCACCGTCACCGCGTCGGCGTCGACGCGGATCGCCTCCAACGTCTGGGGGGTGACGACGGCTTCGGGGTCCAGCGCGATCGCCGCATCGCTCCCCACCACGCCCAGGAGGCCCGCCGCATGCCGCACGGGCGCGACCTCCACGCGCACGAGGAAACGGTCGAGCAACGCGTGCAAGGCATCCTCGCGCGCGGGCAGCTCGTTGCTCGCGCCCACCACCGCTTGCAGACGCAGCGTGTGCTGTTGGTTGCCCTCGTGAAAGGTGCGCTCGTTGAGAACGCCGAGCAACGTGTTCAGGACCGCCGCACCGCCCTTGAACAGCTCATCGAGGAACGCGAGGTCGGCGCTGGGTAGGTAGCCCGCTGTGCGTCGCCGGTAGACGCCTTCGCGCAACGCGGCGACGTCCAGCGGACCGAACAACTCGTCGGGTTGCGTGAACCGCGAGAGCAACGCCTCGAACACCTCGCCGTCGAGCAGCGCGCCGACACGCCGAGCCAGCAGACTCTTCCCGGTACCCGGCGGGCCCAGCAGCAGCAGGTTGTCGCGTGACAGCACCGTACGCACCGCCAAGGAGGCCAGATCGTCCCGGTCCACGAGGCCCGACGAGACCGACGCCCAGCGCGCACGCCACCGCGCGGCCGCCTCTGGGTCCGCGACCGCGAGCTCGGGCGCGCCCGTCCACGTCGCCGCCGTCCGCGGCCCCGACGGAGCGACCGCCGACACCAAGTCACGGAGGCGATCGAGATCCGGCGCCGCGCTCCCCGCGGCCTCCCACGCTGCCCACCGGATCGCGAGATCTCGGGCGTCGACGCCTTGACGCGCGCGAAGGCCTTGCGGCCCCCACGCGACCACCCCGAGGTGGTCGAGCTGCCGTGCGACGTCTCCGAGGCCCTCCGAACCGGGGTACCCCGCCCGCGCGAGCAGGTCGTCCGGGGTGTCGGCGCCGTGGACCGCGGCGGCGAGCAGCGCCGCGATCGCCGGGGGCGACGCCGGGACGGGCGGTTCGACGTTGGATGGCATCGCGCCTCCCCCGACCGTGTTAACCCGCCGCCGGAGGTGGTCGTGCTGTCTCGCTCCGCGCCCTGCGTGTCCGGTCTGGTGGGCCTCGCCCTCGTGTCTGCCTTCGGCACCCTCGCGCACGCCGGCGCCGCACCTGCCACCTTCGAGTCCCTCGAGGGAGAGGCCTTGGTGGCGGACCGCCTCAGCCTGTTGACCGGCCCCAAGGGATGTTGGGAGGTCGAGGCCGACGCGATCTACGCGTGGGAGAGCAGCGAGGATGGCGTCACCCGCGGCACCCATCGCTTCATCGGCAAGCTCGTGGATGGCGCTTGGAAGGACGTCGAGACCTGGTCCTTGGGCGACACCCAGATCGGCATCCGCAACGACAGCACCACGGTGTACGCCCACGGCGACCGGCGGTTCCATCCGTTGCTCGGCGTGTGGCAGGGCGACAGCGCCAAGCTCCCCGGCGATGCCGACGCGATCATCGCAGGACTCGGGGCGGACCTCCGCGGCAAGGCCGTCGCCGACGATGTGACGTGGGACGACGCACGGGACGCGGCGGTGCTGCAGATGGTCCAGTCGTTCGGCGACGGCCGCTCCGCCGCCACCACCGGGGTCGCGGCGCGGTTCCCCAACGCGGGTCGCGTCTCCGACTGGATCGTCGCGGCGATCAAGGGTCCGATCGCGTACGACAGCGCCGACGGCGTGCGTGTCGACCGCGCCTACATCGAGGTGTACGGCCGTGTGGTCGACGGCCAACCGTTCCCGAACGGCGAGGTCGTCCGCCTCAACCTCATCGACGGGCGGGAGCAGATCGAGGTCGAGCAGACGCTCGCCTACCGTCACATCCGGCCTTGCGGCCTGCCCACCCAGCGTGAGGCCAAGCCGCTCGGCACCCCCTGATGCGGCTCCCGCAGCCGCCGAAGCGCACGTTCCCCCAGACGGTCGCGCGCGCCGTTGCGGACGTGGTCGAGGCGCTTGAGGCCGATCGTGCCGTCCACCTCTACCGTTGGACGGCCTTCGGATCGTCGGTCGACCTGTGCGATGCGCTGACCACGCGCTGGCCGCAGTGGCGTGTCGGAGAGCTCGCGACGCTCCCCCCGGAGGCGCTGGACGCCGTCCACCGCTTCTTCGAGGAGGCGGACCGATGGCGCACGTGGATGCAGCACACCGAAGCGATGCCGGCGACGTTCGAGGGTCGCTATGACGCCGCCGTCGCCCGGCTGCGACCGTTGGCCGACGCGGCGATCACGGCGCTGGGCGGCGCGCCCGATCCAACGCCGCCGCCAGGGTTCCCGTCATGGTGGGGACGTGCTTGGCCCGACGCCGTCTGACGCCGGGTCGTAGATCCAGGCGGGCACCGCGGAAAACAACAGCGCGCCCGAGACCTGTGAGCAGGCCTCCACGCCGTTGAGGTCCGCGAAGGTGTTCAGCGCGTTGTCGACGAGGTCGTGGATCGAGTCGTTGATGCCGTCGAACGTCGCGACGTTCGCCTGCAGCTCCCCCGTCTCGACGCCGCCGCCAAAGAAGCCCGTGTACGTCCCGTTGTCTCCCGGAACCAGCCGAATCCGGACGTTGTACATCTGCAGCGAGATGAACTCGTCGAACACGTTCAGCGCGATCGGCACGGTACCGACGGCCGCCTCCACCACCCCATCGGCATCGACCGTCGCGCAGCCCGAGGACGCGCCCGCGCCGTCCATCAACGGGAACGTCTGCCCGTCGAGGATCGACCCGCTCGCCGAGAGCAGCGGGAGCCCGGTGGCGCGCTTGATCGCGACCGCCTCACCGCTCGGGCAGGTGTCGTCGGGGACGCGCTCGGCCAAGATCAGGAGCTCGCCGCCCGTCACCGCAGCTTGGACGAGATCCCGCACCGCCGAGCCCCCGACGAGGTCCAACACCGGGAGGAAGTTTCCGAGGGCGTTGTCAATGCCCTGACCGCCCTCGGGGTCGACCATGTCGGTCTGCCCACACCCCACATCGCCGACCGCGCCCGCAGCAGAACCATCGAGGTCGAAGCCGACCGTCACACCGTCCTCCACCGACGAGAACGCGAGCGTGCTCAGCACCACCACCTCGGACTCCGGCGCGACGGCCTCATCGCCCGCGTCCCCCGTACAAGCCGCCAGCGCCAACGCCGTCGACAAGAGCTTCCACGTGTGCCGCATCACGCCTCCAGCGGGCTGTAGCCGCGGGTGGCGAGCGAGTCGCCGGCGCCCCAGTCGGCCTTGTTGATCCCCATCGCGCGGATCAAGGTGAGCATCACCTCCGACGCGTTGCCCGGGGCAGCGCTGCGGATGTGCTCGCCGACGCGCAAGGCGCCGTTCGCTGAGCCCGCGACGATCAACGGCATGTTGTCGATCGCGTGCGTACGTCCCAAGGCGATCTCCGAGGCGCAAAGCACCGCGCAGTGGTCGAGCAGCGTGCCATCGCCCTCCGGGATCGCGTCGAGCTTCCCGATGAAGCTCGCCATGACGTCCATGATCTGCAGCGTGATCGCCTCGACCTCAGGCTGCGTCCCGAGCTCGTCGTGGGTGAGCTGGTGGTGTCCGGCGGAGGACCCCGGGAACAGCCAATTGCTCACGGCCCCATGGAAGAACATCGAGAAGATCCGCGTTTGGTCGCAGGCGACACTCATCGCCAGCAGGTCGGCGAGGACGTCGTGGCGCTCCGCGAGCTGGGCCATGTCGAGGCCCTCCAGCGGCGCTCCGGGACGCATGCAAGCGGCAAGGTCGGGCGGGTTCTCCTCCATGCGCTGCAACCGGACCTCGAGGTCACGGA
>JBJONI010000106.1:0-4342 GCA_046051915.1 Pseudomonadota bacterium | reverse complement strand
CGCCCCCGTCGCCCCCGCGCCGGCGGCGGTCGCAGCAGCGCCCGCGACCGGGGTGGTCACCGTCACCCGTGCGGGCTTCGGGGGCTTGACGGCGGACACGTCGCCGACAATCGCCGGGGTCGGCAAGGCGTTGGGGTCGGAGTTCAAGGTGACGACCGACATCCTGACGAAGCGCGTGAAGGCCGCGCGGGCAGACGGCGTCGCGATCGAGGTCGTTCCAAGCGCCGCGGGCACGAAGATCGACGCGGTGCGCACCACGAGCGACGCCGTCCGATTTCCGTGGGATGCCCGCGTCGGAATGACGTTGGGGAGCCATCGTCATTGGGCACGCATGACGTGCGAAGCCGGTAGCGCCCCTGGGACCGCCTCCTGCTACGCCGACCCGAAGCGGTCGTTCCGGTTCGAAGTGGCCCATGAGGGGGCGTTCCCGCCCAAGGACGCGTTCGCCGACAAGGTCGTGCAGGCCATGGTGTGGAAGCCGGCCGGCGGCCCGGGCTGACGAAGCGCGTGCCTCGCCCTGTCTCCCGGACCGTTCTGCGCCTGACGGCCGGGTCGCGTCATGGCGTCGCTGCGCCGGACATCCCCGTCGTTCGTTGGCAAGGGGAGGACGAGGGGCCGACGCTCGTCGTGACCGGCGGCGTCCACGGGGACGAGGCTTCGGGGCCTGCGGTTGTACGGGCGTTGGACGGTGCGCTCTCGCGGGGCGGATGGCGCGGCCGCGTCCACCTGTTTCCATCGCTCAACCCCCACGGCCTCGCCGCGACCACGCGGGTGGTCCCCTTGGACGAGGCCGACCTCAACCGTGCGTTTCCTGGGGATGCGCGTGGACGCTGGAGTGCGCGGACGGCGGCACTCGTCTGGCGCGAGCTCGAACTCAACGCGCCGGACGCCGTTCTTGACCTGCACGCCGACAGCGTTCGTGCGGTCCCCTACGTGGTTTTGGACCGACCGCTGCGCCTCGGGGCGCTCGCCCGCTCGACCCTCGGCCAGCGGATGGCCGAGCTTGCGGATGCGACCGGTTGGTTGGTGGTCCGCGAGTACGAGGATGCGATGTATCGAGGCTTCGGGCTCGACCAAAGCCTCAGCGGCGCGTTGGTCAACCGGCTCGGCATCCCCGCCTTGACGCTGGAGCTGGGGGCGCGTCGCGTCGCCCCGGCTCCGGAGGATGTCGCGCGCGGCGTCGCGGCGGTGGCCGCGGTCATGCATGCGTTGGGGATGGGGTGGGACGGGGAGCGTGGGCAGGCTTTCGCCGGCGTGCCGTCCTCCGTCCCGCGTTCTGCGCTTGGCGCGTTTCGGCGTTGTCCGCCGTTGCGGGCCGGTGCGTCGGGATGGCTTGAGATCGAGGCGCGCGCTGGCGATCCGGTCGTCGGTGGGCAGGTGCTCGGACGTTTGGTCGATCTCGCTGGCGCGCTGGTCGAGACGATCGTGGCGCCGGACCGAGGATGCTTGCTCGGGTGGGTGGACTGGCCGTGGGTGACGGCTGGCGGGGCTGTGGCGACGTTGGCCGTGGACGAGGGAGGCGCGCTGTGAAGGGACGACAGGGGGGAGGCAACCGGGGAGGCGTCAAGGCGCCGTCCGACGGCCGCTCGGGGCCCGCGGGTCGCCCGGGTGCTGGCGACCGGCGTGGTGCGAGCGGGACGGCGAGAGCGCCTGCTGGAGCATCAAGGCCGGCGGTGTCCGCGCCGCGTCCGCCGCGGGCGACGCGTGGGGACGCCATCGCGGTGAATGGCCACAGTGACCGTTGGCTTTCGCAGGGCTTTCCGTGGGTGTACCCGAACGAGGTCGAGGCAGGTGCCGTTGCCCCGGCTGGCCGAGAGGTGGTCCTGCTCGGACCGCAAGGGGCGGCACGAGGACGCGGGCTCACCGACACGGGTTGGATCGCGGTTCGTCGCTTCCGTGAAGACGACGGCGCGCTCGACGCTGCTTGGATGCGCGACGTCGTGGCGAAGGCGGCCTCCCGGCGAATCGGGGTGGTCGGTGGCGACACCACGGCGTGGCGGCGGCTCCACGCGGAGAACGACGGGCTCCCGGGCATTCGGGTCGACGGATGGGGTCGCCATCGCTCGGTGATCCTCGACACGCCGTCGGTCGGGGCGCTCCTCCCGCTGTTGGTCGACGCGCTCGTCGCCGAAGGGGAGGTCGACGCGATCTGGCTTTCGTACCGGCTGGATGCCCGCGACCGTGAGGTGGAGATCGGCAGCCTGCGGCCTGCGCCCGGCCTTCTATGGGGCGAGGGCGCCCGCGAGGAGGTCTTGGTCCGCGAGGATGGGATGACGATGGCCGTCCGACCCTGGGAGGGGCCTGACGTCGGCATGTACCTCGACATGCGAGACGTACGCCGATGGTTGGCCTCTCGGTGGGCGGGGACATCGGTCCTTAATTTGTTCGCCTACACCGGTGCGTTCTCTGTGGCGGCCCGCCGAGGTGGCGCACGTTCCACGATGACCGTAGACCTGTCGCGTCCCAACCTCGACCGAGCGCGCGAGAACTTTCGACACAACGGCTTCGATCCCGACACCGAGGGGTGGGCGTGTGAGGACGCGTTCAAGGCGTTGGATCGATTCCGGCGTCAAGGCACCCGTTTCGATCGGGTGATCGTCGACCCACCCTCGTTCAGCCACGGCCCGATGGGGACATGGTCGGCGCGGCAGGATCTCTCACGTTTGGTCGCGGCGAGCGCCGCCGTGACCGCGCCAGGGGGATGGCTCGTGATCGCGAGCAATCAAGGGCAGGTCGCACCCAGAGAGTTTCGTGGCCAGGTGGCTCAAGGGCTGGCCAAGGCGGGCCGGACGGGCGTCGAACTGGCGTGGTTCAGTGCTGCGCCGGACTTCCCGGCGAGGACGACGTTCCCGGAAGGACACTACCTCAAGGTCGGCGTGTGGGCGGTGGACCCCTGAGGCGAGGCCTCAAATGAACTCTTCGACGGCCTCGGCCCAGGCGTCCCACCACTTGTCCTGCGCGGCTTCGAAGCGCTCCCCCAGCTTTTCGAGGTCGGGCAACTCGACATCGAGCTCGTCGGCGAGCGCGTCGGCCTTCCGGACCGCGTCGCGGGAGGCCTCCTCGCGCGCGGACTCCAAGTCCTCCTCGGTACCCCCGCCAAGTTGCCCGCCGGTGTACAACACGGCGTCCCACCAGTCTTGGGCATGGGCCGCCACCACGGTTGCATCGCCGTCACGCGAGAATCCGACCACGGGGCACGCCTCCCACGGCGTGGTGGGGGTGGGCCGCCAAAGGAACTCGTAGACGGGATCCTCGCCTTCTTGCACCATCAGCAGGTAGGTCTCCGGCGGCTTCGCATCGCGGCCGCGGCCAGCCCAAAACTCACGTTCTTGGCGGTCGACACGCAGCACCACGCGTCGACCCCACAGCTCGACGCGGCCATCGTCATCGAGGTCGAAGAAGCCTCTCAGCGTTCCCCGGAGCTCGTCCAGCCACTTCAACATCCGTTGGTCCCCCGCACCCTTGTCGCCAGCGTCAGGGGTCCGGTCAAGGCAGAACCGCTTGGCAGGTGTCTTCTTCGGCCTTCGACGCCGATGACGGAAATTTTCCTCCGGGCTGGATGATGCGGTCGGACGTGGCGCTTCCGGCGCGGGGAGCAGCGCCGGGTTAGGCGGGCCGGGCGAGGTGGGAATGCGTCGCTCGTTCTCGGTGGCCCATGCGGCTTGGCTGATCCTCGGGGGATGCGCGAGCGCGCCGGAGGGCCTTCGTGCCACGCCCGACGGCGCCGGTCCCAAGGTGCTGATCGATTGGGATGCGAAGCCGTTCGCCGAGATCCCGTTTCCGAACGATCTGTCGACGCGGCGCGACCCGACGTCACCCACGGGCCTGCGGATCAACCTTCCGCTCGAAACGGTGACCGATCACGAGCGCGAGTCTCGAGAGAAGCTGAACGGCATGTCCGGGTTTGGCCTGTACAGCCCGATTCAGGTCTCCTTCGAGGCGCCGCTCGACCTCGATGACGTCCTCGCGCGCCACCCCGACGACTTCTGGCGGGGAGATGAGGCGTTCGCCGACGACGCGTTCCTGGTGGTCGACGTCACGCCGGGCTCGCCGAGCTTCGGTGAGGCGTGGCCGATCGACGTCGGGCACGGGCGCTACCCCGTCGACACGTTCGGCGTGAATCGGTACTTCCCCAACGATCCGCACGGCGCCTCGATCAGCGTCCTGTTTGAGGGGCTGTCGGAGGACGTCGACGGTGACGGCGTGATGGACCCCGGTGAGGACTCCGACGGCGACGGCATCTTGGACCTGCCGAATGTCTGGCCCCCCGGCAGCGATCCCGTCGACCACCTGCTGTCTTGGTACGATCTGCAGACCGACACCCTCATCCTTCGCCCCGTGG
>JBJONI010000105.1:0-5174 GCA_046051915.1 Pseudomonadota bacterium | reverse complement strand
CTCGCCCTGCCGAACCACGTCGCGGAACGTCTCGAGGAACCACGGGCCGAGGATCTCGCCGGTGTAGCCAAACGTACACGCCTTGCCGCTGATCATGTCGTCGGTGTTCACGCCGTAGACGTACGCAGGTGCGCCGCCGTCGGTCTGTGGTGCTTTGTCCAACGGTTGCCCGTCGAGCTGGGCCCGGAGCTGGGCGCGGTCCTCGACGAGGTGCAGGATGCGTCCGGTCAGCTTCACGGCAGGCTCCTCAGCGCGGCGCGATGGCGGAAATGTAGGGCTGCATCCAGTCGACTTCGCCGCGAACCCCGGCGAGGTAGGTCTGTTGGACGAGCTTGGTGACGGGGCCCGGGGCGCCGTCCCCGATCTGTCGCCGGTCGAGGCTGCGCACCGGGGTGATCTCCGCGGCGGTGCCGCACAGGAACACCTCGTCGGCGCAGTACAGCGCGTCGCGGCCGAAGAACTCTTCCTCGACCTTGTAGCCGTTCTTCTGGAGGATCTCGATCACCGTGCTCCGGGTGATGCCCGGCAGGATGTTCGCGGCGGGCGGCGTCCGCACGACGCCGTTGCGGACGTAGAACACGTTCTCCCCGGTGCCTTCCGCGACGTAGCCGTTGAAGTCGAGCATCAGGGCTTCGTCAAAGCCGTCGTCGTTCGCCTCGTACCTGGCGATGATCGAGTTGACGTAGTGCCCGACGACCTTCGCCCGAGCCATCGAGGCGTTGGGATGGTTGCGGGCGTACGAGGAGGTCCGGAGGTTCGCGCCCTTGTTCATGCCGTCGGCGCCAAGGTAGGCCCCCCACGTCCAAGCCGCCACGATGAGGTGGATGGGGTTGTCGCGGGCGCCGAGGCCCATTTTGCCCATGCCCGTGAACGCGAGCGGCCGCAGGTAGCACTCTTGGTAGCCGTTCTCGGCGACCGTCTCGAGGCAGGCGTGCTTGATCTGCTCGTGGCTCCACGCGCTCGGCATCATCAGGATGCGCATGGTGTCGACGAGCCGGTCGATGTGCTCATCGAGCTTGAAGATCCCGGCCTTGCCGTCGGGCTGTGGGTAGGCACGGATGCCCTCGAACGCACCCATGCCGTAATGGAGCGCGTGGCTCAACACGTGGACCTTGGCGTCGTCGAACGGCACGAAGGCGCCGTCCATCCAGATGACCTTGGACCTGAGGCTCACGGGGACTCCACGGGGCGGCCGTCACGGCCGGTGAGGACGATGTCGAGGCCAGTGGCCTCCAAAGAGGGGCGGATCTTCGCGGCGTCGCCGACGACGACCCAGGCGATGGCGTCAAGGGCGAGGCGGCCACGCAGGGCTTCGTTCGCGCTCTCGGCCGTCACCGCGGTGAGGGCGGGGACATAGCGCGACAACCAGTCGCTGGGCAGCCCCGACAGCCACTCCGTCGCGAGCTCGTCGAGGATCGTGCCGGGACGTTCGAACGACCCCTTGAACGAGCGCGTGCGGTAGTCTCGGAAGAACCGAATTTCTTGCTCCGTCAGCGGACGTGCGTCGAGCGCTTCCACCAGCTCGCGGCGCAACTCGGTGAGGGCCGGTGCGGTGACATCGGTGGCGACGTTGGCGCTGCACGACCACACGGCGGGTCCGGCCCCAAAACCGAGGCCACAGCGGGCTCCGTACGTGTAGCCCTTGTCCTCTCGCAGGTTCAGGTTGATGCGCGCCGTGAACGCGCCCCCGAGGGCCGTGTTCGCGAGCAACAGCGCGTGCCAGTCTGGCTCCGTCGGGCGTGCGAGGACCTGCACGGTCGACAACACGCTCTGCGCCGCGCCGGGCTTGTCGATCAAATAGATCCGACCGCCGGCAGGCGCCGCCGGTGTCGGAGGGGGCACGACGGGTGGCGCAGCGTCCGCGGACCAGCCCGCGAAGGCGGCCTCCAATTGCGCGACCAGCGCGCGCGGATCGACGTCGCCTGAGGCAAACAGCCGCATCGCCCCAGGTTGCACGACGCGCGCATGCCACGCTTTCAGCGCGTCTGGTGTGAGGCCGGCGAGGGTCTGCGGCGTCGCCTCGCGGGCGGCGTAGCCTTCGCCCCACGCGAGGTGCGCGAGGGCGCGGTCCGCCATCCGGTTCGGACGGTCGAGGTCGGCGGTGTACTCGGCGATGCGGTGCGTGCGTTCTAGGTTCCAAACGTCCTCGGCGTACGTCGGACGACGCAGCACGCTCGCCCACAGCGCCACCAGTGGCGCCATCGAACGCGACAGCCCCGAGACCGAGACCGACGCGCCGTCGCGGCCCGCGCCCGCGCCGATGGCGCCGCCGAGCAGCTTGGCACGCCGCGCGATCCCTGCGGCGTCCAGCGCCGTCCCTTCGTGCACCGTCCCGTCGTCGAGGAGCGCGAAGGTGATCTCCGTGAGCCCTTCGGCCCCCACGGGGTCCGCCGCGGTTCCCACGGCGAGGACGGCGCGAAGGTCGAACGTCGGGACCTCATCGTTCTCGACGAAGGTGAGGACGACGCCGTTCGACAGGGTCACCGACGAGGTGGACGGCAGGACGAACGGGGTCGTGGGCAGGGGACCCGGCACTGTGCGCGCCACGCTCGGGTTGACATCACGCGCTTGGGCCGGTCCCGCGAGGAGCGAGGGGGCCCAGAGCGCCGTGAGGAGGGCGATGCGGATCATGGCGAGACCTCCGGGACGATGTCGAGGCGAACCGCAGGGGCAGCGAACGTCGCGGCAACCGTCGCACGGATCGAGGCAGGGGTCGCGCGCTCGTAACGGGCAAGATCGAGGGCAAAACCGTCCGGTCGGCCGAGCCGGTCGAGGTAGGCGCTCATCGCGCCCGCCTTGCCTGCGATCGTCTCCAACGAGCTGTAGAACCCGACTTCGTACGCGGTCAACGCGCCTTGGAGCTCCTCGGCCGTTGGAGGCTTCGTGCCGCCGAGCGCGGCGAGCTCCTCCCGCACCACGGCGTCGATTCGGTCGAGCGCGTCGGGTGTGGTGCCGGTGGCCGTGACGAGGAACGCCGAGCCGAGCGAGCGGCTGCCCTGCGAGCAACCGACGTCCCGTGCGATCTGCTCCTGCTCGACCAGACGTTGGTAGAGCCGCGCATCTTTGCCACCACAGAGGATCTCGGCGGCGAGGTCGAGCGCGGCATCGTCGTCGGTCATCGAGGCGGGGCTGTGCCAAGCGATCCACGTCTTGCCGTCGGGGACCCGGGCGGCTTGCCGGATCACGTGCTCGCTGGTCAGGCGGACCGGATCCGGCAAGCGGTGGGTCGGGTCGGCACCGCGCGGGATCCAGCCAAAGTTCTCGATGACGAGGCGTCGCGCCGTCCGGACGTCGAAGTCGCCGGCGACCACGAGCGTCGCGTTGTTCGGGACATACCAGGTGCGAAAGAACGCGCTGACGTCGTCGAGCGTCGCGGCTTGAAGGTCCGCGTGCGAGCCGATCGTCGGGTGATGGTACGGGTGACCCTCGGGGTACAGCGCCGCGTACAGGTCGGCCCAAGCGGTGCCGTAGGGCGGGTTTTCGTACCGCTGCCGCCGCTCGTTGCGAACCACTTCCCGCTGGTTCGCGAGCTTGGTCTCGTCGAGGACATCGAGGAGCGCCGCCATTCGGTCGCTCTCCATGAACAGCGCGAGCGGCAGCGACTCGGCGGGAACGGTCTCGTAGTAGTTGGTGCGCTCGCTGTTCGTCGTGCCGTTGAGGTCGCCACCGACCTCCTGGATCGGCGTGAAGTACTCCCCAGGGGCGTTCTTCGATCCTTGGAACATCAGGTGCTCGAACAGGTGGGCGAAGCCGGTCCGCCCCGCGACCTCGTCCTTGGATCCGACGTGGTACCAGACCTGCGTATGGACGATGGGCGCCGAACGGTCGGGCACCAACACGACGTCGAGCCCGTTGGACAGTTGCCATCGAACGAAGCGTGGTGAGGTCAGGGACTCGGACGCGGGCGCGGCGTCGGGCGCGCGCGCTGCAGGCGTCGAGGCGCGCGCCGTAGGCGCAGAAGGTGCGGCGTTGGCGACGTGGATCGGCAGCAGCGCAAGCATGGGCAGCAGGAACGCGAGGGTCCGCATGATTCCTCCGGCTGCGCGCGGTAACCGACGATCGGGCCATGCGGCGAACGGGCACGGCGTGTGACACGTGTCGACGACCTGCAACCGATCGCACCTTTGCGGCAGCATGCCGCATGCGGTACTCAGGGCGACCAGAGTTAGCGGACAGACGTGTCCGTGAACGCCTGGCTTCTCTGCTGAAGCAAGGGGTGTCGGCTCCCATGTCGTCGCGTCGGTTGGTCCAGGCCTGCTTCGCCCTGTTTGCCGTCACCACGGTGTTGTTGGTGTTCGGCTCGACGGTGCGCGTGCACGGCGCAGGCCTCGCGTGTCCGGATTGGCCGCTCTGTTTCGGCGTCGTCGTCCCCGAACTCGACTTCCAGGTGTTCCTCGAGTGGGGTCATCGCGCGCTCGCGGGGGCGGTGAGCCTTGGGTTCCTCGCGCTCGGTGCGGCTGCGCGGCAGGCGGGCTGGTTCACGTCGGTTCGCGGATGGCGGCCGTTGTACGCGGTGGCGGCCGCAGCGCTCGCCACGCAGATCGTGCTCGGCGGCCTGACCGTGTTGGAGTTGTTGGCCGAGTGGACGGTGGCGTCGCACCTCGTCACGGGCAACACCTTCGCGGCCCTTCTGCTCGCTTTGGGGCACACGGCAGCCGAGGCCGTGTCGCCGCGTTCCCGGCCTGCGCTGGGCGGCACATCGCGGGCCGCTGCGTTCGCGTTGATGGTCCTCGTGCCGATGCAGCTGGCGATGGGCGGGCTGGTGGCTGGGTCGCAGGCGGGTCTCGCCTGCGGCACGTGGCCCTCTTGTACGGGTGCCGCCTCGGTGCAGGGCTGGTTCCCGACGATGGCGGGTTTGGTCGGGTTGCAGGTCCAGCATCGCCTCCTCGCCTACACGTTGCTCGCCGTCGCGTGGGCCAACGTCGCCGTGCAGCGTCAAGGGCCGCTTGCCGGGATCTCTCGAGTTCTGGCGTTGCTGGTCACGGCGCAGGCCACGCTCGGCATCGCCAACGTGTTGTGGCGGCTGCCGGTCGAAGTCACGCTGGCGCACTCGGCCGGCGCTGCGCTGACGTTCCAGGCCACCGTGTGGCAGCTCGCGGAGGCCGTCGCGTCCCCACGGACGGTGCCGGTGACCGCGCCGCGCCTCCACGCCGCCGGGGAGGCCGCATGAACGC
>JBJONI010000104.1:0-6526 GCA_046051915.1 Pseudomonadota bacterium | reverse complement strand
GCGCTCAGGCGATCGAGGGCGTCGGGGAATCCGGGCATCCAACCGACCTTCGGCGCGCCGAGCACCGGAAACAGGGCCCGATACCGCGCCGCCAACGCCGCAATCGGCGCGGGCCGAACGGTCGGCGGCACCAAGCGCGCGATCAACGCCTCCAGCGGCAGCCCCATCGATGCGTGCAGGAACGGCGGATGCACCCGCGGCAGCCCAGCCTCCGCGAGCACCGCATTGAGCGTGGTCGACACCGCGTCGCGCGTCTCCGCGAGCGTGCCGTCGAAGTCCCACACGATCGCCGCTGGACGGCCCACAATCGGCATGTCTGCTCCCCACGGCCGCGTCGACGAACTCGGCGTCCCGCGCTACTATCCCGCCCGTTCACGCCCTTGGAGACCCCGATGTCTGCTCGCCTCAGCCTGTCCTGCCTCGCGTTCGCGCTCGTCCTCGCCGGTTGCGGCGGCAGCACGGAGTCGGCCCAGCCCGAACCCGCGGGGAAAGCCGCCGCGAAGGGCGAAGGCAAGAAGAAGACGCCCAAGGCCCCGCCCGCCGGTCCGCCTGTGCTCCGCAGCGCCCGCTTCGCGATCCCGCTGACCGCCGCCACCGACCCCGCCGCGCTGCGCAACAAGGTCATCGAGGCATGGAACACGGCGGGCAAGGCCGATGGCGCACCGATCCCCGACGCCGCCGAGGCGCCGAAGGCCCTCAAGTGCCGCCACGCGACGGTCTACGGGACCACCGGCGTCGAAGGCGCGGAGCTGCGCGTCTTCGAGCGCCTCGACAAGGAGGACTGCAAGGCCACCGACGCGAAGGAAGAGTCGTGGGAGGTCGTGCTCCGCCTGTCGAGCGCCGAGCGTCCCGCCGGCCGCGACAAGGGCGGCGCCCTCAACTTCCTCCTCGCCGCCGAGGATCATGACCGTGACGCTGGCGCTTGGAAGACGTCGTACGGCGCCGTCTACCAATTCGAGGCGCCCGCCAACGCCAAGTCGGGCTTCGACAAGGACGCCGCGTGGCTCCAAACCCAGGTCCCAGGCGACCTGAAGATCGCCGCCGGCAAGACCGCAACCCTCGACGGCTGGCGCTGGAAGCTCGGCACGTTCACCGTCGACGGTGAGAAGCTCGACGTCGAGTTGGAGCGTTGGGACTGCGCGGACGGCAAGACGGCCGGGGCCGAGGTCGTGTTCCGCACGGCGAAGCGCGCCGCCGGCGAAGAGGGTGGCAACAAGGACGTCGCCGTGAGCCCCAAGACGCAAGCCTTCGCCGACGCGCTCGCCACGACGCTCGGCACGATGGTGGGCGGCGCGGGCACGACCGTCGAAGCGGGCTTGACGTGCGCCGCGAAGTGACGCGACTCGCCGCGGCCCTGATCGCGGCGAGCTGCGCGACCTCCCCCGAGGTTGCGCCGCCCGCTGCCGAGCAGCTCACGTGGCTGGTCGGTGCGTGGAACAATGTCGAATCCGACACCACCACCGAGGAGCGCTGGATCGCCGCGCCGGATGGCAGCCTGCTTGGCACCGGCCGCGTCGTGGTGCGCGGCGCGATCATCGGGTTCTCCGAAACCCTGCACATCGGACGGGGTCCGGGCGGCCTGACGCTGACCACGTGGGTGGGCGGTCAAGATCCCGTGACGTTCCAAGCCGACGGCATCACCGCCGACACGGCGACGTTCCGCAACGCCACCCACGACTTTCCCAACGCCATCACCTACCACCGCACGACCGAGGGGGCGTTGGAGGCGAAGGCCACCGGCAAGAACCCCGACGGGTCCCCGCGCGAAGAGACGTGGACCCTGCAAGCGGGAACGGCGCCCAAGCCGACGGCGGCGGCGGCGGCGCCCTAACGCCGAGCGTCGTGGACAAAACCAGCGACGGCCGGGACAACCCGGCCGCCGAACCCGACACGCGCCGCAGCGTGACGTCCGACGGACGCCGCGCTGCGACCGTCTGACCCTACCAGCGGTACTTCGCCGACAACCGGATCGAGCGCGGCGCCTGGCGGTACAACGTCGAGCCAAAGCCGGCCGCATCGTTCTCGTAGTACGTGATCGCTTGGAGCAAACCCGGCAGGTTGAAGATGTCGAGCGCGAGCTCGAGGTTCTGCTCGTTGCGGGTCTTGATCGCATGCGCGATCCGCAGGTCCACGTAGTGCACGGCCGGCATGAAGCGCGTCCCGCGGCCTTGAGCGAAGCCGTCGTAGCCGTAGAAGGGAACGAAGGTACGCTTCTGCCAAGCGTGGCCGGAGTCGAACTCGTAGATCAGACCGAACGTCGTGCCAAACGGGGCGGTGTAGCTACCATTGAGCTTGATCGAGTGGAAGCTGTGGTAGGGCAGGTAGCCAAAGTAGCCCGCGTCGTCCTTGTAGCTCGGATCGGTCACCGAGTAGTGACCGAGGCCCTTGAAGCCATCAAGAATCCAGCCGTAGCCCGCGTTGTAGTAAGACTCACGCGACGACTGCTCGCCGATGTCGTCGAGGAAGACGCCGACGTTGTTGCCGTCCGAGCCGGTGTCGGAGCCCGAGGCCGTCTCGAACTGACCCGGGCTGGTGCCGTAGGCCTCCGAGAGGGTGTAGCTGGCGAGCGCCTGCCAACCATCCCCGAACCGCTTCTCCAGCCACAACTCCAACGCGCGGTAGGTGCGGTTCTTGACCGGCGTGTTCATGATGTACCAGTTGTCGAGATCGACATCCACGTCCTCGGGGATGCCCGTGGTGTGGTTGTAGATGCCGCGGACACCGATCGCGAACAGGTCGACGATCTCACGCTCGAGCGCGACGTTGATCTTCTCCAGACGTGCAGGCTGCAGGTTCTTCGCGTAGATCAACGGGCTGCCGACCGGGTCCTGCGTTTGGATCCAGTCCCAGCCCCCTGCGCCGTTGTTGGCATAGCGGAGGTAGCCGTTCGCCGACCGTTGGTTCGCCCACTCCCAGAAGTTCGAGCCTGCGAGATCGTAGAACCAGCCGTAGAAGGCGGCGAGCTTCGTCTTGCCATCCCCGGTGATGTCCCACGCCGCGCCCAGGCGGGGGCTGACGGCCCAGGACGGACCATAGGTGCACGGCCCCTGCGGCGAGCCCTCAGGGCACTGCGTGCGTTGATCGGCCGGGAGCGAGAACTCGTCGACGATCTGGGCCGTCGGACGTTCGCCCACGTCGTTCCGACCGTCCTCGAGGTCAAAGCGGACACCGAGGTTGAAGGTCAACGTGCGGTACGGCTTCCAGTCGTCCTGCACGAAGGTCTGGAAGGTGTGCGCTTGGAACCCGAGCGGTCCAGCGTTCGTCCAGTTCTGACGGAAGCCACAGTCGCTCCCGTCGGGCTGGGTGCAGTTGAGACCCGCCGCGGGGTTGGCCTGGTACTCGGTTCCGACGAGCGCGTCCTCGCCGGTCGGTACGCCATCGGCGCCAATCCACGGGAGCGTCGTCTCGCCGGTATGGCGCAGGTCGCGCACGGCCTTGAGCCACCAGTACTCGGCGCCCACCTTGAACTCATGCTCGCCGCCGAGCTTGTGCACGGTCTTCTTGAACGTCAGGCCACCGCCGATGCGGTAGCGATCGTTGGCGTCGAAGTTGCGAGCATTGCCGCGCAGCACGCCCGCGGCGTCCACGTACGCCGGCGTCGTCGGGTCCCCGCTGACCGGGACGACGTCGATCGCCGTCTGGTTGTAGCCCGCGCGCACGATCAACTCGGTGTCGTTGTCGGGCACGTAGGTGGTCGTGATCAACGCGAAGTGGCTTTGATCCTTCCGGTTCTCGTCCGCCTCGGGCGAGATCAGCGGGTCGCCGTTGTTGATTCGGTTCGAGGTGGAGAAGTCACCGGTGTACATGAAACGGACCGTGAGGTCGTTCCGCGGGAACCACGTCACCTTGGCGAGGACGTTGCCGCCGTACGTGCTCGACTGAAGCGCCCGACGGGCGTCCCGCGCTGCATCCTCGTTGAGGGCGCTCTTGCAGCCGTCGAGGTCGGTCTCCACACCCGCCGGGCAAGCATTGCGGCCCTGGAACAGGTTGAGGTCCGCGCTCACCGAGGCGAAGTACCAAAGCTTCTCTTTGATCAGCGGACCGCCAGCGGTGGCGTTGAGCTGCGGCGTCCAGCTCCGAGAGTTCTCGAAGTAGATCTCCTTGCCCGTGCCGGGGTCAAACAGCTTGCGGAACCGTTCCTTGCCGACCCAAGCGTGCTGGCTGTAGAACAGCGCACCGGAGCCGTGATGCTCGTCGCCACCGTCCTTGGTGACGACGTTGACGGCCATGCCCGTGAACTGTCCAAATTCCGCGGGCGCGCCGTCGGTGTAGACTTGGATCTCCTCGATCGCGTCGTAATTCAGCGATTGCCCGAACGTCTTGGTGGCGGGATCGCGCGTCGAGACGCCATCGAAGGCGTAGGTGTTGCCATACTGGCCTTCACCGCGCACGCTCGGGTTGCCGTCACCTCCACCGCCTTGCGACGTGTCGATGCGGCCCGAAACACCCGGCAACGTGTTGACCACGTCGGTGTAGGAGCGGCCCGTCGGCAAGTTTTGGAGGTAGGCCTCATCGAGCGTCTGGTTGATCGCCGACGAGGTGACGTCCATGACCGGCGCCACGTAGACGATCTCGATCACCTTGTCCGGCGCGGCGAGCGGGTCGATCGAGAACTCGACGAACGTGCTGCGGTCGGCGTTCACCACCACCCGCGCCTCGGCCATCTTCCGTCCCGAAAGCCAAACGGTGACGTCGTAGGTGCCCGGCAGCAACGTGTCGAAGGTGAACTGACCATCCGAAGCGGTGACCGCGTTGCGCTCGCCGGCGAGATCCTCGCCGCCGATCCGGATCTCGGCGCCTTGGACCGGATCGCCGAAGGTGTCGAGGACCCGACCACGGGTCTCGCCGTACTCACGGGCTTGTGCCGTCGAAACGAACGCGGAGCTTACCGCCAGCGTCAGCAGCAGCGACCTCATGGGGCACCCCCTTGCACGGTCACGAGGACATCGAACGCGCACCCCCCGGAAGCCGAAGCTGCCGTGTCCGCGGCGTCCGAATCCGCGGCCGCGCTATCCGCGCCAGAATCCAGGCCCGTGTCCGAGAAGCACGACTCGCCATACGCGACGACGCCGCCCTTGCTGAGGGTGAAGAAGTACGTCCCCGCGGCGGTTTCGGCTGGGATCGTGAAATCGACTTCCGCGCTCCCACACGTGGCCTGCAGCGGCATCGTCGCGACCACCGTGCCGTCGGCAGGGTCTCGAAGCTCCGCCACGACCGTGGCGGCATCCAGACCGCACCCGGAGATCCCGATCGTCGCGCCCGCCTCGGTCGGCTGCGCGACGGGACCGAACGTGTCGCCCGTCTCGTCGGCCGACGGCAAACCGAGCGCGTCGACGTGCACCTCGGCGGGACACGCGAGGTAGTAGAAGCCCTTCTGAAGGGTGCGGACGATGGCGTCCCCGCCCTCCTTCTCCGACGGGATCGTCATCACCACGTCGACGTACCCGGGCTGGCCTCCTGGCGCGGGCGGCGTCAGGCCGGTGTACTCGAACCCGACGTCCTGCGCCCATTCCGGGAACGCGGAATCGTAGGCGGCCGCTGCGATCTCGAGCAGCGGTTGGCCGGCGATCGTCACCGTCGCCCCGGTACCAATGTCGGCACCACCAAGCGTAATGGGCGTGCAGCCATCGACGTAGCCATACTCGGGCGTGACCGACTCGAAGCGCGGCGCAAGCAGCGCGCACCCGACGGCGGCCGTCCCGGTGATCCAAAGCACCGAGCGTGCGTTCAACACAGCCTCCCTCGACACGGTTGCTGCGGCGGTTTGCCGCAGATCGCCGGATTGTCACACGCGATGACGACGTTGCCAAGGCAGCGTCAAGACCGCAACGATCGCCAGCACCCACGGGGCCTGAACCGTACGACACCCAGCGACCGGCGGTTGGGGTCTTGCCCGATCCGGCAGGCGGACCCGTCCCGCGCCCCACGCAGGATCGTCGATCCGGTTGCCCGAGCGCAACGCCCACGCGGCGATCCGATCGGCGGCCGCGCGCGGGCCGAGCGCCGGTGCCTCGCTCTGCGCAAGCGCGATCGCACCCGCGACCGCCGGCGTCGCGGCCGAGGTGCCGAAGAACCCCGATGCGCCGTAGGGCGCCGCGTCGAGGCCATCCGGCCCGACCACGTCCGGCTTCGGCACGCCAGAACGAACGGGACCCTGGCTCGAGAACCCCTCGAGCGGCCCGGAGAGGTAGTCGGCCACGTCGACCGCTCCGACCGTGAACGCGCCGGCGTGGACCCCGGGGTCGACGATGCTGCCCGCCGCGGTGCCCCCGACCACGCGGCCGCTTTGCACGGCGACGTCGATGCCGAGCCCCGCCGGCGCGACGCGGACCCCACGGATGCGTACGCGGTACCTGCCTGCCACGTCGGCGGTGAAGCTGACGCGCTCAACCGGCGAGCAGGCGCCGCCGTCGGGGCTCTGCTTGGCGGCACCGCGGCCCACGATGCGCCCGGCCGCATCGACAACCTCGACGTCGAGGTCGCTCACACCACAGCGGTCGAACTCATCCCAGGAGACGAACAACGA
>JBJONI010000103.1:0-4146 GCA_046051915.1 Pseudomonadota bacterium | reverse complement strand
GCCTGGGTGTACGGGTTCCTCGGTCTCGAGGTCGCCTCGTTCGATCCGGCACCGTTTTCGTCCGACATCGCGTCGCGCCCGGTCGACCCGGACCAGACGGCGACGGCGCTCTCTGGGCCGGGCATCCCGCTCACGACGACGACCCTCGCCGCGGACGTGTTTGCGGGACGCGCGCTCTACTACTCGGCGATCTCGCCGCAGTTCACGCTCCCCGCCACGGGCGTGTCCTGCGCGACGTGCCACTTCGACGGGCGGGCGGACGGCCTCAACTGGGCCATTCGCGGCAACGGGGATCGACAGACGCTGTCGCACGCGGGGCCGGTCTCCACCACGCTGCCGATGACCTGGACGGCGAACATCCCGGGCGTCGCGGACGAGTGCCGCATCACCAGCCAGATCCGGCTGGGCGGCGTAGGCGTCACCGACGAGGAGCTCGCGCAGGTGGCCGCGTTCATCGAGTTCGTCCCCGACGTGGACACGCCCGACGTGGACGAGGCCGCCGCCGCGCGTGGCAGGGCGCTCTTCGAGCGTCGCGACGTCGGATGCACGCTCTGCCACAACGGCCCACGTCTCACGGACAACCAGCTGCACGACATCTATGGTACGGCGCAGGTGAACACCCCCGGGCTCATCAACGTCGCCATCACGGCGCCGTACCTGCACGACGGACGCGCGCCGACGCTCCGCGCCGTGCTCGAGACCGGCTTCGACCGGCAGATGGGCAACACGTCGATGCTCTCGGAAGCGGAGCTCGCGGACCTCGAGACGTACCTGCGCTCGTTGTGAGCGCCGGCTACTCCACCCGGACGGTGCGGCGCGCCTCGAAGGAGGTGGCCTCGAGCGTACGCCCGTCGCGCGTGGCGATGCGGAGGTGCTCGACGGTCTGGGATGTGCCGAGGCCGAGGTGGAGGAAGGACGCGTGGCCGCCACCGAAGCTCGATTCGGTGGTCGTCCATCCGATCTGGGTGCGTCCCCCCGCCGTGACCTCGACGCGCGCGTGGGGTGGAGCCTCGACGCGGAGCCACCCCGCCTCGGTGCAGCCCTCGGAGAGGTAGAGCTTTGGGCGCGCGACCACCTCGGTGGCGAGGAGGTCCAGCACGCCGTCTCCGTTGAGGTCGTCGGCCACGACGCCGCGGAACGAGCCCGTCTGCGCGAGCCCGAGCTGTGGCCCGACGTCGGTGTAGCCGCCTTGCGTCCCGCGGAGCAGGTTGACGGGGCTCTCGAACACGTAGCGCGGGTCGCCGTTGAACCAGCGGTCGCCCTGCGCGACGAGCACGTCGAGCACACCGTCGTTGTCGTGGTCCAGCCACACCGCACCCCAGCCCATGTTCGCGTCGGAGGCGATGGGGTCGGCGCCCGTGGCCAGCGCGGTGTCGACGAAGGTGCCGTCACCGAGGTTGCGGAGCAGGACGTTGTGCGCCACAGCGGTCAGGTACAGGTCCGGGTAGCCGTCGCCGTCGGGGTCGGCCGCGTCTCCGCCCATGCCGAAGTGGGCCAGCTCGCAGCTGCAGTTGTCGCCGTCGGCGATGAGCGTGCCTCCCTCGTTGCGCAGCAGGCTGTTCGGGCCGAAGTCGGCGCCGTCGTCGTTCACCACGTACACGTCCACGTCGTCGTCGGCGTCGACGTCCGTCCACACCGCGTCGAAGCCGCGACCGACCGCGCTGGCGTGCTCGGTGGCCACGACGAAGCCCCCGCGACCGTCGCCCTCCAGCACGAAGTCGGTGTACTCCGCGGGGTTGGCGCCGCCGCTGTTCGTGAGCGCATAGAGGTCCACGTCGCCGTCGTCGTCGACATCGCCCGGGGACAGCTCGCGCACGCGAAGCCCCGCGACAGGGAGCTGGGGCATCGTGAGCGGCGTGAAGTGGCCCGCGCCGTCGTTCGCCAGCACGACCGGAAGGACCCGGTAGCCTGCGGCGAGGAGGTCGAGGTCGTCGTCTCCGTCGATGTCGGCCAGGTTGAGGAGGAAGCTCGCCGCTGGCTGCGGCAGCAGCTCCGGGACGAAGCCACGGCCCTCCCAGCGGTAGAGCACCGGGGGCCCCTGGGGGAAGCCCAGCACCATGTCCTTGTCGCCGTCCGCGTCGAGGTCCGCGACCACCGCGCTGCCTCCGTGGTGGTGCTCCGCTGCCGGAACCGTCGCACCGGCGAGGCCCACCTCGGCGCCGCGCTCGCGGTAGGCGAGCGGTACAGGCGCGTCGCACCGCTGCGGCTCCGTCAGCAGGAGGCCCTCGTCCGTCCACGGCGCGGCGGACGTATCGCCCGGCCGGCCCAACCCTGCGTCCCGTCCTTCGGCGCAGGCCACGAGCGCCAAGGCGGCGTGAAGGGGCCGCGGGCGAATCACGGCTCCCCTCGCGCCATGAGGAACTCGCCGCGGGGAACGTCCTCGGCCTCGGTCACCGCGCCGTCCGGCCAGGTGATGACGATTCTGTCGGCGCGGTCCCGGTCTGCCAGCCCGAGGTACCACTCCGGCGCAGAGGACGAGGCCGTCGTGCTGGGCCAGGCCCATGTCGTGCGCGTGACGCCGTCGATCGTGACGTCGATCCGGGCCCCCAGACCGTGCGGGTTGGCGGGCTCCCCCTGCAGCCGCAGGGTCACGCCCGGCTCGAAGCCGCCCACGTTGCGCCACTGGCGAAGGAAGTGCTTGCCCGCGGTGAGGACGTCGGGTCGCCCGTCGCGGTCGAGGTCCCCCACCGCGACGGCGCGCGTGCGGCCAGGATCGACGAAGGAGGGCGCGGGCGCGCGCGCGAAGGTGCCGAGCCCGTCGGACACGAGCCACTGCGAGGGTTGCTCGGTCGACTGACGCCACGCCGGGTTGACGGCGTCGAGCTTGGTCTGGTCGCCGCCGGCGCCGAAGGTGACGACGAGGTCGTGATCGAAGTCGGCGTCCACGTCGAGGAAGGCCGTCCCCCACGAGATGAGGCTCTCAGGGAGCGGCGGGATGGCGCAGCCGCGGGCCTCGGCCGCCTCGGCGAAGGCGCCGCCACCAAGGTTCAGGAGCAGCCGCGGCGGTCCGACGTTGCTCAGGTAGATGTCGACGAGCCCGTCCTGGTTCGCGTCGCCCATCGCTGCGCCCATCGCCAGCATGACGAGGTTCGCGCCGCTCGCTTCGGGCGCGTCCGTGAAGTGGCCGGTGCCGTCATTGAGCAGCAGGTGGTTCCGCTCGACGAAGGGGCCGGCGTCGTTGGCGACGTAGACGTCGATGTCGCCGTCGTCATCGGCGTCCAGCGGCGCCAAATGGAAGGTGATGCCGTCGATGCCGACCTGGGGGAGCGCGTCCACGATCTGCGTGAAGCGCCCGCCTTCGTTGCGGTACACGAGGTTCGGGTCACCGCGCTCGCGCCCGGACAGGATGTCGTCCACGGCCAGCGCGTAGGCGCCCGCCGCGATGAGCAGGTCGAGGTCGCCGTCGCCGTCGATGTCCGCGAAGCTGCCCGAGTACGTCGCGCCCTCCGAGCCGGGGAGGGGCTCGCCGCGGAAGGCGCCGGTCCCGTCGTTCCAGAGCAGCAGGTCGACGGCACCCCAGCGTCCGAGATGCCCGTCGAGGTCGCCGTCGCCATCGAGGTCGGCCAGCGCGATGGCCATGCCCCCCGGCAGGGGACCGCCGTCCATCGAGATGCCCGCATCGACGACCAGGCCGCCGGTTCCGTCGTTGCGCAGTCCGATCGATCCGCCGGCGTAGGCCATCACCGCGTCCAGCCAGCCGTCTCCGTCGAGGTCACCGAGGGCGACGCCGGGCTGGGCGCCCTGAGGCAGGTCACCCGTCGGGAGCTCCTCCTGCGTCCACGACGCCACCTCGATCATGTCGAAGTCGGGCGTCGGCGGCGCGCTCCACACGGCGGGTTCGGTCGCCGAATCGGACTTCGTGCCGGGCTCACCGCCGCACGCGAGCAGGAGAAGGAGAGAGGGCGTCGTCATCGTAGGGTTAGTCTACGTCGTTGTCCGCCGACCCGATAGTGTGCGCTGCCACCAACGCTGCGCGACGTCCGGCGCGAGGAGCACCGGGTAGGCCGCGAGGGCGACGAAGGTGAGCGGGCCGATCGACATCGTCGCCGCGACGCCGAGGTGAAAGCCCACCCCGAGCAGGAGCACCCACGGGTTGGTGCGTCGGAACCAGATCCCGATGCCGAGCGAAATCTCCGTCACGATGGT
>JBJONI010000102.1:0-4242 GCA_046051915.1 Pseudomonadota bacterium | reverse complement strand
GCCGAGCTCGCGGATGAGGTGGCCGATGTCCTCAACTTCGTCCTCGCGGTCGCGAACCGGGCCGAGATTGACGTCACCGCCGCGTTCCGTGACAAGAACGCTCGGAACTTGAAACGCCGCTGGACGTCGTGACCTCGCCACGTCAAGTCCAGTCGTCCGGGGGGGGCGTGATGCGTGCTGGGATCCTTGTGCTTGCGGCGTTGAGCTCCGTCGATGCTTGGGCGTGCGGGCAGTCCACGCACATCTGGGTGGCGCTTGAGGGCGCGGCCCAACTCCCGGAGGGGGAGCTCAAGGCGTTCCTCGCCGATCCTGTCGTTTGGGACGCCTACGTCAACGGCGCGATGTTTCCCGACGGCGGCTACTCTCCGCTGACCCGGCATCCTTACGGCGAGACCGCGCACTGGGAGCCCTACCAGACGCACGTCGCCGAGGTGTTGGCGTCCGAGCGCCCTTGGGCTTCGGAGCAGGCCAAACGCGAGGTCGCGTTCGTGCTTGGCAACATGGCGCACGGCTACGCCGACCAGTTGTTCGATGGCGCGTACCTGCTTCGTAGTCAGACCTGGGATGGCGCCGAGGCGTGGGGACAGTGGTCCTCCGATGAAGCCACCGACGTCGTGCTGATGAGCCTCGTGGGTCCGATGCCCGTGGTGGACGCCTGGGTCCCTTGGGACCGGGTGGTCGACTGGATGGGGGACGTCGGCGTGGACGTCGACGTGACCACCCTGGAGCGTGGTCAGAACAGCCTGCGCATCGCGGTCAGCTACGTCGGCGGCGCGTCGCAGACGCCCGACAAGCTCGCGGAGTACACCGCACAGTTCCCTTGGGCCAACGCGCTGTTGGACGACCCGACGTCGCCTGGGTCGCCGGCCGCGATGGTCCCGGCGATCGGCGGCTACCTCGACGTGTTCTGGGCGCGCCTGCACGGCGGACACACGTTCGAGGACCAACCTTGGACGTACAGTTGGCCGCAGCCCGACACCAACGTCCACCCGACGGACGCGAGCCTCCCCGAGATTCGGATCTCGATGGCGATGAGCCACGGCATCGTGTTCGACTCGCTCGCCGGTCGGGTCTCGTTGAAGACGGCGCGTGGCGCAGAGGTCCCTGTGGACGTCAGCCTGTACTACGGCGATGGGACGAACGTCCTCAACCTCGTGCCGACCGAGGACCTCGCGCCGGGCACGACGTATGTCGTGACGCTCGGCGCCGGCATCGAGACGCGGGATGGCCAAGCCCTCACGTCGGAGCACGCGTGGCGCTTCCGGACGGCGGGCGGCGCGGGCTGCGCCGTCCCCCAAGGGGCGGCGGGCGTGGGTGTCGGGGTGTGGGTGGCGATCGTGGCGGCGCGCCGTCGTCGTCAGGCGTAGCGCCTCGCCACCGTGACGCGGCCGAGCCCCCACGCGGCCACCGACGCGAGCGCCATCGTGCCGACGCCCGTGGCGCCGATGCAGGCACAGCCGAGCGCGCCGCCGCTCGTCGCGATGGCCGCGGCGCCGAGCAGCGCCCCGACGCCGTCGCGTTCGGGCTGAATCCGCAGACCCAACCAGGCACCCGAGACGACGCCGCCGAGGACGCACGCGGCCAGGCAGCGCTCGCCGCAGCCCCCCGGACCGCACCCCTGCGCGTGGACCAGGGAGGGGAGCAGGAAGGGCACCAAACCGGCGTACAGGCCGGGCAACACGCCACGGCTCCAGCTTCGGCCGTACACCTGCAAGCCGAGCGCGAGGCTTGGCAGCGCGAGCGCGCAGGCTGCGGCGACCGCGCTGTACCCGGAGAGGTGCAGCCCGAGCGCGGCCCACAGCGCGGCAGCGAGGGCGAGCGGCGCTGCGGCCGTCCACCTCGCGGCCTCGTAGGCGTGGCGTGCCGCGGCGATCGCCGCGGGAGAGGGGTCAGGGATCATGACGCAGCCTCCAGGCCGCCCGGAGGCGAGCCATCGCGCGCTGGACGCGCTTGCGGAAGGTGGCGGGCGCGAGGTCGGGGTCGCGCAGGTGGGGTTGGACCGACGCGAGCAGCGTCGCCGCGTCGTCGGGTGCGAGCAGCGCGAGCACGTCGCGCAGCGCTTGGCGCTCTTCGGCCGCCGAGGCCAACGCCTCGGGCGAATCGGCGGTGAGCAGGGCGCGCGCGTCGTCGAACGCGTCCTCGCGGCGGCGCTGCAAGGTCCGAAGCACGGTGCGGCATCGCCACGTCGCGATGCCGAGGGTCCATGCGAGCGCGTCTCGGCCGGGGTCGAACGCGCCGACGTTCGCGAAGACGTCGACCATCGCCGCTTGGGCGGCGTCGTCGGCCAGCGCCTCATCGCGGAGCATGCGCCCCGTGAGGGCCCGAACCAACGGCCACGTCGCCGTATAAAACGGGGTGAAGGCGTCCCGATCGCCATCGGCGAGGCGGGACAGCCATCCGTTCAGAGCGTGTCGGTCGGCGGCGCGCATCGACTCAGCAGAACACGCACCACCACGTGCCGCAGCACCAACCGAGGCTGCAGCAGCCTGCGGAGACGGCGGCGAGGGCGGCCGGGACGGCCGTGGCGATGGCAGCGATCTTCAACATGGGACCTCCTTGGGTGGGTTCACCGCGTATAGGCCGCTCGCGCGGTCCCCGTGACCCAAGGCGTCATCCTTGGGCGATCAACATGCGGACGACGCGGAAACGGTGGGGCGCGTAGGCTTTCAGGTGGGCGAGCATCGAGGCATCTGTGGGCGGGCGGGGATCGCCCTGCCAAGCGTGGACGAGGCGCGGCAGGTGCACGTCCCCCGGGATGCACGCGTCGGCGTCACCGAGCACGTGGCCGGCGAACATCCCTCGCGTCCACGGGCCGACACCTGGCCGGGTCGCGACCTGCGCTTCGACGTCGTTGGCAGATCCGGTGTCGAGCGCGCGCGCGAGCCACGCGACCTCGTGCAGCGTCCGCGCCCGCTGGGCATCGACCTCCCACCGCTGCCACGTGCCAGCGGGCATCGCTTGCAGCCGACGCCACGGCGGCAGCATCCGCAGCCTGAGCGGGCCAGGTGCGTCGTCGCCGACGGTGGCGAGCAGCTTGGACCAGCTACGCGCCGCGTCGGAGAACCGGACGCGTTGTTGGAGCACGATCGCGGCGAGCGCGTCGGCTCGCCATGGGAGGCGGATCAGGCGCAGGCCTCGATGCCGGGCGTCGAGTGCGCGCGCCGCGTCGTCCTCGCTCGGCCAGCCCGCACGGTCGTCGTGGCCGCCGGTGAGGCCCGCGACGCGCGTGATCGCCCAGCCGGCGCCGGGTCCCCACGCTTTGGCGCGCCACCGATCCACGTCGAGCGCGAGCGCGAGCGTGACCGGACCCTCGGGGGTCTGCCACGCCTTCGCGAGCAGGCCGCCTTCGAGCCGTCCGGTCGGGTCATGGGGGCCGAACAAGGCGAACCGCAGCGTGCCGACGGGGTCGAGCGGCGCGTGGCAGCCGTCCCGTTCGGCGTCGGGGGTCAACGACCGAAGCAGCGCGCGTACAGCGCCTCGAACTTCTCCGGGGTCATCGGGACCGGGTTCGTCCCGGTGGAGCCGTCCGCTTGGCTCTCGACGGCCCATGCGGCGATGTGCGCGTCAGAGACGCCGAGATCGGCGAGGGTGTCGGGGATGCCCGTCTCGGCGCGCAGCTCCCGGATCCAGGCGACGAACGCGTCGAACGACGGCGCGAGACCGAGGTGCGCCGCGAGGCGTTCGATGCGCGGTTCGATGGCTTCCCGGTTGAACGCGAGGACCCACGGCATCACGACGGCGTTGAGCAGACCGTGGTGCAGGTCGGTGTGCGCACCGATGACGTGGGCGAGGCTGTGCATCGCGCCGAGGCCCTTTTGAAACGCGGTCGCGCCCATCAGGGAGGCGGCGAGCATCTCGGCGCGCGCGGTCAGATCGTGACCGTCGGCCCATGCGCGGCGCAGGGAGCGGTGAACCAACACGATGCCCTCCGTGGCGATGCCGTCGGCCAACGGGTGAAACCCGGGCGCGCAGTAGGCTTCGAGGAGGTGGCTCAGGGCATCGAGGCCGGTGGCGATCGTCAGGTGCGGTGGGAGGCCGACGGTCAGCTCGGGATCGGCCAGGACGCGGGCCGGCAACATCTTGGGGTGGAACAGGATCTTCTTCTTGTGATCGGCCGTATCGACGATCACCGACGCGCGGCCGACTTCGGAGCCGGTGCCTGACGTGGTCGGGACGGCGATCACGGGCACCATTTTGCCGGGGTCGATCCGCAGGAAGTTGTCGCCGACGTCCTCCAGATCG